>JAUWLI010000274.1 GCA_030613765.1 Phycisphaerae bacterium | reverse complement strand
CAAGACGCCGCGATAGTCCGGGTCGTCGATAGCATAGATTTTGCTAATACCCCACGGCTTTAGCATGTATGCGCTGCCGGTTAACATGCCTCCATCCAGGAATGTCTTGATACCTATCACGCGCAGCATTGGGTCGCCTTTACAAAGCGGGTTCTCGGCAACCTTGCGAATCCGCTTTTGTATTTCGTCGAGGGCCCCGATGGTGCCAATGTGGTACTGGGCCGATACGCGGACAGTCAAATCACGTTTGTTAAGCATCTTCTGATAGAGCCTGAGATTTGACTGGCTTGCGGCGCCATCGCAAATACCTGTAATGCCGACGGAGTTGTAGTTTTTGAACAATTCCAACAGGCGTTCATAACGGTCGTTTTCGGTTGCTTTCCTACCCGATGACCTGCTCTTTATATAGCGATTGCAGCCGCGAAGAATGCCTGTAGGCTCGCCGGTTTGCGAATCCTTTTCGATATAGCCCGGACCTCCATCAGTAACACGGAAATCCTTGTCTATATTGCTGAACCGCAACGCCAGGCTGTTGAGGGAAGCGTCAGGTCCCGTACGAAACACTGTAGGATTTTTTGGGGCGGCGCGGTCGAGTTCCTCTTTTGTGGGATACCGTTGCTCCCGAAGACGTGTGATGAACACCTGTTGTACTATAATCCACTGGCCGTCTTCGAGTGCATCCGCTCGCTTGCTGATGTAGTTCGTGACATCCTCAATAGAATCCATTTGCGGGATTGGATGATCGAACTCTGTCATACACGCCCCACATGGATGTAAATGTGAGTCAATGAAGCCCGGCAGGACTGTCCTGCCGTCAAGATTGAGGACTTCCGTTTTGTCGGCTTTCAATCGCATGATGTCCTTATTATGGCCGACCTGTAGAATTCGATTGCCTTTAACGGCCATTGCCTGCCGGATGGAGAAATCCGGATTGACCGTAACAATCTTTCCGTTGTATAGGATCAGGTCAGCCTCGGATGCGAGGACAGGATTAGAGTGCCCAAATACAAGAAGCACTACAGTTATCTCAAGACTTAGGAAAACAGCAACCTTCTTTCTCATCGTTCGACTCCAAAACAGAATAACGCCTCCAATTTGCATAATCCCACAACAATCGAGGCTGTCTGGCCGCGGCTCTATATAAGAGGCGGAAACTTCCTGTACTGTTACGACGTAAAAGCCAACCATTAGCGGCCCATTTCAGTATGTGTGGAGGCCTCCGGAAGCACCCCGAATTCAAGGCGTCACACTCAACAGCGTGCAGGTCACTGGTTCATAAGTATAGCGTAGTCGCCCTTAAACCTCCTTCCACTGTCCCGGGATGGGGACAGGAAAACGTCCATCTTCGTCGGCTTTGACGGGGGGCGGGCTGTCGTAGTTAAGGTCGTCGAGGTAGTCGCAAAACTGGAATTTGGACTTCATTATCTGGTCCCAGGTAATCTCCCGGCCTGTATGACAGGCGGCGCGGCCCATGAGCGATGTGAGGTCTGAGTAGACTGCTCGCTTTGTTTCATTATGCGGCCGATCGTTGCGGATGCTGTCGATAAAGACGTTCCACTCGTACTGCCAGGGACTGTAAGCGTCCTTTGTAGGCGTCCACGCGATGTTGGCCTTTTCGATACGCTGGTCCTTGAACAAATGGACGGTAGCGGCGTGTGTTCTGCCGGAGAACTGAGCCGCACATTTGGTGCCGTGAATGTACGTGGCGAAGTCACCGCGGGTATTGTTCATTCTGCGGAAACCGCAGAACGCCTTGGTTCCGTCGGCGAAGGTATACTCCATCGAGTAGATATCGATGTTCTGTCCACAGTCTTTGCTGCGTGGTACTCGGCCACCCATACCGATCGCAGAAACCGGCCAGGCATCCTTGATCCAGCAGCATTCGTCGATCTGGTGGATAAGATTATCAACCATGTGGCCTGAGCCAATCCAGAACAGATGAGCCCTGCCGAACTGCAGTTGACTCATCATATTGTTTGCCTTGTCGCCCTGATTGCGGAGCCACGGAGCGCCTCCCAGACGGTTGGCGCGGATCAGCGGTATTTCACCCATGACGCCATCGCGAATTTTCTTAATCAGCGCCTGGCGAGCGGGGGAGTGACGGCACTGGACCCCGGCGAGAACCTTGACGCCCTTTCTCTCGGCCTCCTTGCCCGCGCGGAGCAGTCGATGAAGACCGCCCGGATCGGAGGCGAAAGGTTTTTCCATAAAGACATTGATGCCCTTGCTGATTGCATACTCCACGTGCACCGGCCGGATGTAAGAGCGCGTCGTACACATGGCTACATCGCCGGGCCTGAGGATATCGATGGCCCTGCGGTAGGCGTCGAAGCCACGGAACTTGCGGTCCTGGGTGACGTCGATTTTGTCGGGAAACTTTTTCTTCAGCGACTTAATCGACCTTTCCATCTTCGCATCGATGAGATCGGCCGTGGCATATAGCTTGATCGGCCCGCCGTTCTTAACAGACAGGGCGTCGCCGACGGCGCCGGTGCCGCGCCCGCCGCAGCCGAGCAGCGCCAGGCAGATCGTGTTATCTTCACCGGCGAATGCGACAGGTGCGATACTGCCGAGTACAGCCGCACCCGTAGCGAAAGAGCTACACTTTTTCAAAAACTGTCGACGGTTGACATTAGACTTGTCGTTGGATTTAGTCATGTTTGCCTCCTAAATTGATTATGGAATCGGTAGAAATTTGAATTCTTAGTATGTGTGTAAGGCACCGCGTCCGGCGCCGTGAACACAAGAAAAAACATCTGAGATTTTCCTTTTGATATCATAGAGAGTGCTCCTGCACATTTCAGGTCATATGATACAGGATTCTGCATCCGGTGTCAAGTGTCACATCTTTGGACTTTTGAGAGACAACGCTGTAAAATACGTTTTGTCGTAGTGCATACTGAGGTCTCCAAATAGTATGTCATGGATGTTTTTTTAGCTTGAGAAATAAACTCCCATAGTGTATGTTCATGGTAGTGTTGGAACGTAAACTTATAGATTCAGTAATGGAGCTTTCTGCACGTATGAAATTTATGCTACAAATGCAGAAGCGGCTTTAAGCATCAGTTTCTCATGGAAAGGAGGAGAATCTTATGAACACGAAGATTCAGCGACATCTGGCGTATCTATTCCTGAGGCGATTTTTCGCCGTCCTGACAGGCGGGATTTTGTGCCTTTTACTATCTGCTCCTTCGGTGTCGGCCAGGAACGCTGCCGAACTGCTCCGGATGTCTGGAACTAAAGGCGGTCTTGTTGTGCATCTGGGGTGCTCAGACGGAACGTTGACGGCCAAGTTGCGCGCCGGCAATCAATACTTAGTGCACGGTCTTGACACAGACGCATCCGAAGTCGCTGCCGCCCGAGCCAACCTTACCAGGCAGGGAATTTACGGTCCTGTGAGCGTTGATGAGTGGGACGGCCAGCACCTGCCTTACGCCGACAACCTTGTCAATCTGATTGTGGCCGAAGAACCGGCACATCTCTCCGAAGAGGAACTGCTTCGGGTATTGGCCCCCAGGGGCGTCGCTCTTCTCCGGCGCGATGGGCGATGGAAGAAGGTAGTCAAGCCCTGGCCGAAAGAAATGGACGAGTGGACACACTACTTTCATGACGCGGACGGCAACCCCGTGGCCGAAGATTCGATTGTCGGTCCGCCTGAACGGCTGCAGTGGGTGGGCGGCCCAATTTGGTCGCGGCACCATGACCACATGGCCAGCCTGACCTCTCTGGTCTCGGCCCGAGGACGCCTGTTTTATATCATTGACGAAGGACCCACCGCTTCAATTCAGCTGCCGCCCCGATGGCGACTGGTAGCGCGTGATGCATTCAACGGAGTCATTCTATGGAAACGTGATATCAATAAATGGAACAGTCATCAGTACCCGCTCAAGAGCGGCCCGGCTCACTTGCTGCGCCGTCTCGTGGCCGTGGGCGACCGCGTTTATGTCACTCTCGGCATCGACGCGCCGGTCACCGCACTTGACGCCGCAAGCGGCAAGACGGTGCTGACTTACAAAGGCAGTGAACACACGAGGGAAATCGTAGTTTCCGAGGGTGTTGCTTTCTTCGTTGCCGATACATCACGGTCTCTGCTGCCGGATTGGCGCCGCAAGGATACTTATGTCTGGGCGAATACGAGCAGGGCGAACCCGGGCTGGGGCTGGAAAGGAACGCCGCGCAAGATATTCGCTTATAATGCCAAATCGGGTAGTCTGTTGTGGCAGGCCGATGCTCCGGTTGCTCCCTGTTCGTTAGCGGCGGATGCCAAACGCATGGTCTTCCACGATGGGCAGAAATTAGTTTGTATGGACCGCCGGAAAGGAAATGTACTCTGGGAAAGC
>JAUWLI010000178.1 GCA_030613765.1 Phycisphaerae bacterium | reverse complement strand
AGATAATCTGAATTGCTTAAAGTTGTGATTTTTTAGAACGATGGAATTGATTCCGTATTCCTCGCATAGCTTCAGTGTCATGAAGATTCTTTCTTCGGTATTGTAATTGGCCGCGAGGGCCCGCACATAATCCAGGTCCCTGGCGTGCATATTCATGCTGATTAGATTGCTGCCGCTGATAATACGGCCGAGAGTAAGATTGCCGATTTTCCCAATGGGCATCTTCTTTTGCCTGGCGACTATTTTCGGATCGTTCAAATCCAGGTTTTTGAGGCTTGCATATTCCAGTTTGTCGGACCTTGTAATGAAAGTTGGGCCGGTTACGGCAGCGACTTTGTCCTGCGACTTTGCCTTTTCAGATTGAGATAAGAGCGAGCCAATAACAGGCAGGCTCCCTATAGTTTTGAGTAATTCTCTACGGTTTGTGCCTTTTGTAAGTTTCATAAAACATCTTCCAGATAAGTCTTCTTCCGCCAATGGCGGACTGAGGCACTCTTCTCTCATCATATTACTTAACTTTGATGGCACGAAGCTCAAAGACGCCGCCGGCCCAGGCGCCGGGATGCGCCTGGAATTTGACAGTAACCTTATTCTTACCATCGGTGAGCAACTCAGAAATCGGATATACTTCATTATAGAACTGGCCTGGACGATTGTTCCGGAGACGCTGAGTGGCGAGTTTGGTGCCGTTCACGAGGATGTCGAACACACGGTTGCCGCCATCGCCGCCCCAGTAGGTGACTAAAAGCTCCATTGGCTTGTCGGGAAGCACTTTCACATCGTAGCTGAACCATCCTCCGTCGGTTGCATGCCTCCACCTGCGTCCTGAGAAAACGCCTGATGAAGACTTCCGGTCCTGAAGATTGTGGTTACGCTCGTTTTGCGTTTCACCGGGATCTACTTCATCTACCGTCCGGATTTCAAGCTCCTTTTTGCGGGCAAGCTCAGCCTTGTATTCTTTCTCCTTCGCCTGCCATTGCACAGGTGTCAGGACGTCGAAGTAAACGATATAGTGCCTGTTGCCATGCATCCGGTAGAACGGTTCCAGTGTTATGTCTTTGCTGCGAGTCTTGTCAGCGATACGGAAGATTTCCTGCGAACCGGTGAAACAGGATGGCTTGCCAGTGACAGGCTTTATGGCAGAGAGGACCTGGTCAGAGTCGGTCACAATGGCGGGATAATTCCTGCCGGCCTCCACCTCGGCACAGAGAACCAGCGGGCCGTTCATGAAGGCAATTCGTTTCGGGTTATCACGAAAGCCCTCAGTACGCAAGCTAAATGGCATTTTGATTGTCACCATGTCGCCACCTTTCCAGGTGCGTGACACAACGGCATAACTGCCGGGACTGGAGGAATCAGGCACCCTTCGGCCATTGAGCCTGATTTCGAAGCCTGATACCGCCCAGTAGGGATGGCGAATGTTCAGATTCAGCCTGACAGGCTGCTTGCACCTGAACACAAGTTTGGTACGGGCCTGCCGGGGGTACTTTGTCTCTTGGAAAATCCTCAACCCTTTGGCCCTCCAATTTAATTCGGATGCAATAAACAGGTTGACCCACAGATTTTCGTCATCGTGGAAGTAGATGCTGTCGCCGTACTTTGCATGGTTCTCGATACCCGTACCGGTGCAGCACCAAAATGAATTGAACGGATTGTTGTATGTTTTTTGCGAACCTGACCGCAGCGGAACATAGTAACACATCATTCCTGTTTGGGGATTCTGCGAGGCGAGGATATGGTTGTAAAGTGCCCGCTCATAGTAGTCGGCGTATTCGGCACGCGGCTCCCAGCAGAACAGGTGGCGAGTGAGCTTAAGCATGTTGTACGTGTTACACGTCTCGGTGGTACTGGGGCCGAACGCTTCGGAGAGTTTTTCCTTTGGCGAGAAACGCTCGCCGTCACTGTGCCCGCCAATGACATAGGAGCGTTCGTTGACTACTGTGTCCCAGAAGAAAGTCGAAGCGGTCTTCAGCCACTCCTTGCCGGTAAGCTCATATTGACGGGCCGTGCCGATAAATTTTGGAACTTGTGTATTTGCGTGAAGGCCGGTGAGTTTGTCTTCACGTTTGGAAGCCGGGCCGATGACGGCCATGTGATTGAAGCGTTGTGCAATTTTCAGGTACTTCTGTTCACCGGTGAGGGCGTAAAGGTTGGCCAGCACTTCGTTCATACCGCCATGTTCGGTGTCGAGCATTTTCTGCATCCGCTCCTCGGACAGAGGCTCATTGCGAGCAATGAGCCAATCTGCAAATTTCTTACACACTTCAAGTGCCTGCTGATTGTCGCAATATACATACATACCAAGCAAACCGGCGTAAATCTTATGCAGCGTGTAGTAGGGTGCCCACACACGCTTTCTCGCCTCGACCCGATCAAAGAATTCTTCGGGGTAGGCGCTCAAGTAACCGCTGCCGATTTTCGCCTGGCACCTGGCCAATCCCGACACAACGGCGTTACCTTTGGCCTTGAGCCGCTCTTCGCCGGTGCTGACGTACATCATCGCGCATGCGGTCATGTAATGCCCGATAGAATGCCCTCGCAGTTCGCCTTTCGGTTCTTCCCAGCCACCAAGTGGTTTGGCAGATGAAGGCAGCCCGGCATTAAGCCGGAAGGTGTGCAGCAGCCTATCGACATCAAGCGATAGTAAGTATCGTTGGTCCAGTTCCATTGCGTGCTTGAACGGGCCTTCGAGCAGACGCACGTCCTGGAGCCGAAAAGCTCGGGCCTTCAGCGGAATTACGGCCTGCACCATGGAGTTGCTGTCGGCCAGTGCATCAGCTTGTGCCTGTTGGACTAACATAAGCGGGCAAACCACAACAGTCAGTAATCCTAATAAGAGTTTCATAAACTTCACGATTTGCCTCCTGAATATAGGTTTTTTATTTACTTTTTCTATTGTATCACAAGGTCCTCAGTATTACAACCCTTCGGCGGTGAGCCGCTCAGGGCGGCCGAACCGCGCTACAAAGTGATTACTACGGAATGTAACTCTCTTATGACGATTATCATTTTAACTCGATATGGCCAATAGTTGAAATTGGTGGTATAATTGATATGTTTTCAGACAACGATAGTTGAAACGGTATTCGTCAATACTTGAGAGAACATTTATGAAGACAAGAATTTTCGAGCGGTCATCGCATAACCCTATCATTTCGCCTTTGGATCTCCCTTTTCCGGCGGCGGCTGTACTAAATCCCGGTGCTTCCGAGCAGGGGGATGAGGTTGTGCTGCTACTGCGCGTTGAGGACCATGCCGGGCACTCGAATATCTATGTTGCACGTAGCAGGAACGGGGTAACAGATTGGAGATTTGAATCAGAACCGATACTTCGCTACGGTGAGCAAGACTGGCGGTATGAACAGTGGGGTTGTGAAGACCCACGCATCACGTATTTAGCAGCGGAGAAACGCTGGTATATTACCTACACCGCCTACTCGCCCAACGGAGCTGCTGTGGCATTGGCATATACCGAAGATTTTGTCCATGCCGAACGAGTCGGGCTGCTGTTTTCTCCAAACAATAAAGACGCGGTACTGTTTCCGCAAAAATTTGGTGACCGATGGGCGGCACTCCACCGTCCGGATGCCGGTGGTATGGAGCACATCTGGTCGGCTTATTCTCCCGATTTGGTGCACTGGGGTGAACCACACTGTGTGCTGCCTGAGCTTGGTGGCGCTGCGTGGGATGGTGCCAAGGTAGGTGCGGGGCCGCCTCCAATTCTCACGGAGCACGGCTGGCTCCTGATATACCACGGTGTTAAAGCTTATGGTGGTCAACTTGTTTATCGAGCCGGAGTAGCTCTGTTGGAGAAAGACAGGCCTCACAAAGTTGTTGCTCGCTCGCGAAACTGGATATTTCAAGCTGAAGCGCCGTATGAACTGTCTGGCTTGACACCGAACGTTGTGTTTCCAACTGGCCTTTTAGTTCGAGGAAGTGAGCTGTGGATGTACTATGGAGCTGCCGACACGTACACGTGTGTGGCAACAGCCAAACTTGACGAAATTATGGCAACTCTTACAACTTAAAGCATTATTGATATGACAAGCCCTGACAGTCGGCGTCAAGAAAGCAACCATACATCAGTATATTTTGGTAAGGCAACCGCCCGGCAGGAAGCCACAAGCACACCAAGAGACTATTGGATGGTTAGCTGCCCGTCATCTTGATTACGGCCGAAACTGCTCTATACTGCGTCTGCCTGAACTAAGACAACGAATCGTACAAGTTAGGCATTGAGGACATCGAGCGGTTTGAACTGTTTGTCGAGTACAGTTCGGCTTTCAAAGCCAAGCCATCGGTCCAACACCGTGGCGTAAACCCGGCGGAAGTCGGTGTGGAATTTCGGGGCCCCGTTATCCAGGTCAGTGAGGCTGGGGCGCGGGCCTATGAGGCCGCCTTTTAGCTTGCCTCCCGCTAAGAACACGGGGGCAGCGGCGCCGTGCCCGGTGCCGCGCCGGCCATTTTCCTTGACTGTTCGGCCGAACTCCGAGAACGTCATAAGCAGGATCCGATCCAGCAGCTTGTCACGCTTTAGGTCGTGGACAAAGGCCGCAACCGATTCGGACAACTGGTGCAGCAAGGCGCAATGATTGCCCAGTTGATTGGCGTGGTTATCAAAGCCGCCGATTCCGCCACCACCGAACTCCACGAAGAAAATCCGGATACCGACGTCGGCCCGGATAAGTTGGGCAACCGTACGGAAGCGGGCAGCAAGCTGGAAGGACGGATATTCGGTCGTGTTGGCTGAGGCTTTGGTTACTGCTTCGATTCGCCGACTGTTAGCATAGGTGTTCAGTGTGCAGTGCTGCAAGAAACTCAACAGTGGATTTCCTTTATCTGCACGGGGAAGCTCAGATGTGCGTTTGCCTTGAGAATGGCCCTTGGGATAGCCTGGCATTTGGCCGGTCGTGAGGTCGCCAAGTGAGCGGATGGAAGGAACCACTACGTTCTCGGCGTTCAAGGCAAACGGCTGAGCGAACGGCCCGACAAATACAGCAGGTGTATTTGTTTTGTTCGGATTCCAGACGCTGTCGGCAGCACGGCCCAGCCAACCGGTTTGACGATTTAGCCGGACGGGGTCGGCGGTATGCCATATCCGCATCGCACCCTCATGAGAGCGGTCTGGATTCGGGTTGCCTACGCCCTGGACTATACTTAGGAAACCATCCTTGTACAACCGCGCAAATGCTCCCATCCGTGGATGGAAGCCCATAGACGAGCCGATTTTGTGCAACTCTTTGGTCGGTAGACGCAGGGTAGAGCGGTTTCGGCCGTACTCATCGTCGTCGTATGGGACTACGGTATTTAGACCGTCGTTCCCGCCGGTGAGCTGGACGACCACGAGTACTGTGTCGCGTTCTTTGCGCCGAGACGAGGCGGCCATTACTGAACGAGCCAGGAGGTTCGGTGCGGCCGAGGCGAACGACAGCAACGTCGAGGCCCCCAAAGTGGCCTTCAAAAAATCGCGTCTTGTATGGGACATAGTGTTTTCTCCCAAATCTAAGCCAATTGAAATTCAGGTAATGTGACTATCGCATGTGCAAAATGACGTACTGGTTCTGCTGAATCACCACCGCCGGCAGACGCTCTTGCTATTTTCGGCAGGGCGTCACGAACATTGGATTCCAGGTCGCCTTGCAGGAACAGGTCAAGCAGAAAACGGGCAGAGGATTGGGGTGTCGAACACCCATGCTTCTTGGCAACGGTCCACGGATTGAGTTTGTCGCCATAGGGTCCCGAGCCTTGCAGTAATGCCAGGGCAAGATTATGGCGTCCTACCATTGTAGCGCTATTTATCCAGTGCCGTCCGCCGGTCCAGCCTTTCACCGTGGGCGGATAGTATAGATTCTGACCGAGGTCGGCCAGGTCCTTGGCAAGCTGTGTTGTAGAGACTACTCCTTCCAGCCCTTTTACGATGCTCATGGCGAACTCAACCGGAGATTTAATCCGCCGGCGATATGCCACCGGGGAGAAGAACAGGTTGGACCGGAGCATCTTCTCGGCGAGTTTTAGTATATTGTAGTCTTTTGCGAATGATTTAGCCAGCGGGGCAATAAGTTTCGCGTCGGGTTCTTCGGTCTCGCAAATCAGCCAGCGGTACAGCTTTTGGATCAGCGTCTTCGCAGTATCGTGCTGCTCAAGCACTATCCGAATGACATCGTCGCCTGTGAAGTTACCTTTTTGGCCGAGTATCTGCTTAATATTGCCATCGTGTTCGCGAGGTATATAACGAAGCCGGCTCATCATCACAAACCAGCCGGTAAAGGACCTGGCAGCTTCCTGAACATCCTTTTTAGTGAAGTTACCGGGGCCCAGGGTGAAAGTTTCCATGAGCGTCCGGGCGAAGTTCTCGTTGGGACGCGCTTTGCGATTGGCCTCAGCCCCGAGCGATATTAGCATTGCGGGGTCACGCGAAATGCCTTTCAGCAGTGCCTGGAATGAGTTCAGGGCTTGACTGCGCAGAAG
>JAUWLI010000217.1 GCA_030613765.1 Phycisphaerae bacterium | reverse complement strand
ATCATCGAGTGTCAGCAGGTCCTTTTCGTAGCCTTCAATAAGGACACCAATCAAGTTTCCCGCGGATATTGTATCGACGCCCAGGTCGTCACAAAGATGATTTCCCTTTAGTATGCTCGCAAAGCTATCGACGCCGAGATTGGATCCCAACATCGCCGCCGATTCATACTCAGGCCCCTCGGTTACGGTGCCCGCCCATTTGCCCTCCTTGACAAGATTGATATTCCCACAACACATCGGACAGCCGAAGCAGGCCGTATTGCCAATCTTGTAGTTCGCGAGCATCGTCTTACCGTTGATGCTTTTCGATTTCTCCCAATGCGTATCGCGGAAGTTGTGCGTCGGCAGAATCCCCATCACATTGGCGTAATCTACCACGCCCATCAGGCCCTGCCTTTGCCAGTGGCCCATCATATCGTGAGCACCGAGTTCCTTATATGCCTGCTCGGAAATCTCGATGACCTTGTCTATTTCAGCCACCGGCAAATCCTGGTGCCCTCGCACTGCAATTGCTTTGATATTCTTGCTGCCCATGACGGCACCGATGCCGGTTCGGCCGGCGTTTCTGCTCCACTCGCTGGTCACACATGCGAAGCGCACAAGGTTTTCGCCCGCCACGCCGATTGAAGCGACTCTCACACCATGATCGCCGAGCCGGTCCCGAATCCTGCCTTCGGTCTCCAGGTTGCCTTTACCCTTGAGCTCCGGGCAGGGGACTATAGTAACAACGTCGTCATCGATAAACAGGTAGCTCAGCTCCGGGACCTTTCCGACGATTGCCAAAGCATCATAGCCGGCCTGCCGCAACTCAACTCCGAAGCCGCCGCCCATGCTCGAATCTCCGAACAATCCCGTCGCAGGCGAAATCGATGCAAAGGAGTTCTTGCCCGAACTCGGCAGATAAACACCGGTCAAAGGTCCGGCCGCAACGACAAGCATACTCTCCGGCGCCAGCGGATCAGTCGGTCCGTTCTTGACCAGGTTGTCCCAGAGCAGCTTTACCGCAAACCCCCTGCCGCCGATGTAGGTCTCGATGAACTCATCGTCGATGGCCTCGGTCCTGGTGGCGCCGCCGGTCATATCGACATGGAGTATCTTTCGGAAATAACCGCCGTTATGCCTTTTCATCTTTCACCTCCCGTTCTGTCGCGACGTTCGGCGGCGTTGTTGTCGGCATAGTGCAGACGTTTCGGTTTGCCGTGCTCCATATACTCGATCTCCTTCATATGCGTGTAGGACAGCACATTATTGAGCCGATGAGCCTGGCCGAAAACGTGCTCCGGCATGAATACTATCGCGCCCGTCGGACACATCTTGACACATTGCGGCAGGCCGCTGTCCTCGCACAAGTCGCACTTGAGCGGAACATCAATATCGGGATGAATATACATCGCCCCAAAGGGACAGGCCTCCACACAAGCATGGCAGCCCATGCAATCATCGTGGCGAATCTTGACAACGCCGTTTTGCCTGTATATCGCTTCAGCCGGGCAAGCCGACATGCACTTGGCATCCTTGCACTGGTTGCACACAACCGGCATGCGCACCACCGGATGCGGATATATGGTCGTTACTCTTATCCTGGCTTTCTTAGGGTTGTTTACTCGCTGCCTGTGTATGGCACAAGCCATCTCACAAACCCGGCAGCCGGAGCATTTCTCCGGCACCACTGCTATCTTGCGTCGCATATACCACTCCTTATAAGTCCAACAGCCGTGCGCTATAAATATGAACACACGCCCTGAATTGTCTCAACACTATAACACTCAATTATCGGAAAATCAAGGACATACATTAACCGCCCGCCAAAGAAAAACTGCCGACAATAATACCGTTAACACAGGTAATACTGCGCCGAAGTTACTGACGCGTAGCCGCCGCTGCAGCATTCGTGTGAATTGTCGGTATAGACAGGTCCGCTTGCGCTTCTCAAGCGAGCATCGGACCGCCGCAAGGCTGTCGAATTTCCAACGAATGTTCTTTGAAAAGATGACATACAACCGCGAGTCAGGAACAGACAACTCGCCTGAGCGATGCCTCCGTGAATGGATGAATATACACATCATTTGGACAGCAAAATAAATCGGTCAGAGTCCCTCTTCCTGGTGCACTTTGGTGCACCGCCTATTTCTGGAACAAAAGAGATTGACAAGGCAGGAAAGAAGTCGTTATATTATCGAGACTTAAGTGACAATCGCCCGTAAAGATTTCTGACAGTATTCTTCTTTTTCAGCGTGATAATAAAGGGAGGCCCAAAAATGCGATGTGCAGGCAATTTTAACCGACGGGCAAAAAGGTAAAGCCATTGCAGTAAAGCATATTTTAAAGTACTTAAGTCCTTAACGGTTACAGAGAGTGGGGATTATGTCATGAGAACAAATCGTCGAAAATTCATAAGTACTGCCCTTACCGGTGGGCTTGCTGCCACATGGTCGCACTCATGCAGTGGCTCAGAAACCCAGGAGCCTGGTTCAGGGTCCCGGAGACCTGATTATGCCCGGCTCGATGGCAACGGATGGTATCTCTACTACGAGCAATACCCCGGAGTCAGGTACGGCTGCTCCACGGCTAAGAAGCCGTCCGGCCCCTGGTACAATCTCTACTTCAAGGAATACGACGTGCCTGAGAATGCCCGTCATGGTAGTATGATTCCCATTAGTCAGAAGCAATACGATGCCATAATGGCGGCTTATGGAGATTAAGACCCGGCGTAAGTCTCTCGGTTACTACGCCGACGAAAGCGGTAAAAAGCTTGTATTTTAAGACAGATTTGATATTGTATGGGAGAAGATGCTCTGCGGCGTAAATGAGCAGAGATAAATGGAAAATCCAGGATATATTCGTATCTTCAATAACCTTGCATAGGGAGAAAGAACATGCATACAAGAAAGTTGATGATTGTTATTTCGATTTTGACGACGGGTTTTTGCGGGTGTGAAATGGTACCGATAACAGAGATACCAGAGATAACAGAGATGACAGAGATGACACCGATAACAGAGTTGACACCGATAACATCGGTGACACCGAATGCCCCGGCCGGGCGGTCTCAAGGCGAGAGGACGCCAGTGTTTAGCACCAATCAAGTGATTCCGAACGAAGTTCTTCGGGGGTCCAACTACCGGCTTGACGAACGTGTTCCGGTGGAGGAATACCAATACGTGTTCGCGGTCAGGTCGGACTTCGGCGAGATCACCGCGCGGGGACGGGACATGCTGGGCCTGCGTCTGCGCGAGCTGAAAACGATTGAAACCGCCAAGAATTTAAGCAAGTATCCACTTGTTGTCGAGGGCATCCTCGCTCCGCTAAGGAGTACGGAGAAAGGACTGGATCTCATCATCAATGAGCCATTCGAATCGATCGAGCGTGTCCCCCAAGGCCTTGACCTCATGGTCGATCAGTATAGGGATCCGGCAGACCGTCGGGCGGGCTCTCCTACCCGCCGGAAGCTGGCCGTCGAACTCGATTGTGACCCTGAGACGCGCAACCCCGTGCTGAAGAAGCTGCTCGACAAACTGACGCTCTACAAGTCAGGTGGAAGCCTTCTTACTGAAGGCGCTATGTATTTCATCCCGGTCCCGGGCCTGGGCGCTCTTTCCATGACAGCGCAGATGAAGGAACTAATCGTCAACAGTCCGCCGAGTGCGATCAACGGCAAAATCGACAGGGAGCTTGAGGCCGCCGGTGTCGAATTCTCTATCCGATTTCGATTCCGCTACTCGAGCGCGTTCACAACCGTGCAGCGTCTACAACTCATGGAGCAATTCAGGGCCCTAAAGGGCGTGCAGAATCGGGCGGCCCTCATCAAGGTTGCAGCGAAGGCACACACCGAGGCTGAGGCCATCAGCTCCATCCGTAAGGGCAAGATGCTGGCTGACATTCGAAAACGAAAGCCAATCCGGCTACTGAAGTTTGTCGGATTGTTTCCACTGGCCGTACTCAACAATGGAACACATGTCCTGATATGTCCGTACGATTACGTCACAAGCACTCGGGAAGTGGACAACTATGTTGACGCATACCGGGCATCCAATCCGAATGTCACTACGGTGCTTGTAACCGCTGGCCGCGTATCACCAGCCGTGCTCAAAAAGGTTGAGTCAGCTCGCATCAGAATCGTCGAAGAAGGAACGTTTACTGGTAATGAGGCAAAATGAGCAAACAAAGGATATGTCTGATAAATTTTGTTGCAAGAGACTCTTATAGACAACGCAAAGAATGGTTAAACGGAGACAGATGATGAGATTTATGAAGCTGTTTGGTATCGGATTGGTATTGGTGCTGATCTGTTTGGGTCCAGCCGGCTGCGGCAATCCGCAGCAAACAAAGTATGAGCCGGAGATGCGATGAGATCCATCACTGGTGTTGTTGTCGGTAACCTGCGTGATCGAACTGCCGTCCCAGAAGAAAATCTCATCGTCAATACCCTCAGATCCGTACCAGACCACATTATTGCCCGAGATCTGGGGATAATAATCGTCGTAGCTGTTATAAGTGACTTGTGTCATTGAACTGCCGTCCCAGAAAAAGATTTCATCGTCAATACCGTCCGAGCCCTGCCAGACAACATTATTGCCCGAGATCTGAGGATAATAATCATCGTAGCTGTTGTCGGTGACCTGTATGATTTGATACGGCGGAAGGGCAATGGCTGGGCTGCAAAACAATTGCGAAGTAAGAAGAATACCCAACACGACACAGAAAACAGTTTTTTTTGCTTTTTGATTTGGTGTGTTGCTCATGTTTTGACCTCTTGAAAGAATTGCTTTGTCATCTGTGTGCATTGTTAAGCCTTACGTCAATTCAGGGGGGGAGGGATGAAGATATGCATTTTAACCATCCTCCTCCTGGACAGCCGAAAAACGCTTAAAGACAGTATACCATATTTTGACCAAATTTCAAGAAAAAAATGTCCCCTCGCAGCGCCAGTCCGAATCTCTGTTTTGGCCAGATAGAATTGTTGATGTAAATATTCATGATAGCCACTAATCCTCAATCATACAAAATAGAATACATCTGACTCATCTACATCGAAAATTTATCTTTCAGATAGTATATACAAGCAGCGCAGGTAAAATATTAAAAGTAAAGTAAATCTAAAGTACTGAAGAACAAATTGTTGGGGGTGGGATTGAGTGGTTTGCAATCCCTGTATGTTGCTCTTAACCATCTATGATTAAATTTACAGTCACAGATTCATATGGTGCAGATACTTACTCCAAAGAAGTGGATATTAGGCATTTACAAGAGCGGCTTTTTTACCAAGCCTATGTTTTCGACCTGAAAACAGATAGAATATTGACCTTTTCCGCAGGGTTCTACGGATTGGCGACGCCGGGTGAAGGTGTAGCCGCTTGCCAGTTGGCTACGTCATTGCCATAATCAGCCGACACCTTACGAGAAAGCGATTTGCCAAGCCCATCCGCCGCGGCAGGCCAGAGGTCCACACCGCCGGGACAATCCTCAGGATGGAAGCCGTCACTGTAAGTCACCCTGTCAATACGGATATACTGA
>JAUWLI010000134.1 GCA_030613765.1 Phycisphaerae bacterium | reverse complement strand
CCGAATGGGTGAATACGAGCAGTTCTCCTTCAGGGGCTGGAGCGGCGAAACGGTCTATTGCTACATAGTCAAGCCCGTGGATTTTAATCCCCGTAAGAAGTACCCCGTGGCTTTTCTAATTCACGGAGGCCCTCAGGGCTCTTTCGGCAACACTTTCCACTACCGTTGGAACCCACAAGCCTATGCAGGGGCTGGTTATGCGGCCGTAATGGTGGATTTTCACGGCTCCACAGGTTATGGGCAGGCCTTTACTGACTCCATCAGGGGCGACTGGGGCGGTAAGCCCCTTGAGGACCTCCAAAAAGGTCTGGCGGCCGCCCTGAAGCGATATTCCTGGATGGACGGCAACAGAGTGGGTGCGCTGGGCGCTTCCTTCGGTGGTTATATGGTTAACTGGATAGCAGGAAACTGGCCGGACCGTTTCCGCTGTATGGTAAATCACGATGGCAATCTCGATGAGCGGATGGCTACTTTGACACAGAAGAGCTCTGGTTTCCCGAGTGGGACCATCTCGGAACACCCTGGGAAAATCCCGATGGCTATGAAAAGCATAATCCTGTCAACTATGTCAAAAACTGGAAAACCCCGATGCTGGTTATCCATGGCGCGTTGGATTTTAGGGTTGCCGATACCCAGGGCTTGTCCACGTTTAACGCCCTGCAGCGTCTCGGCATTGAAAGCAAGCTGCTTTACTTCCCTGATGAAAACCACTGGGTGCTAAAGCCCCACAATTCCATTCTCTGGCACGAGACGGTGATTGGTTGGCTCGACAGATGGCTGAAAAAATGATTATTGATTATTGTTTATCAATATTTTAATATACTGGGCTTAACTCGGTATCAAACGTAATTAATTATCAAGGTGTACTGATGGCTCGTAAATTTGTTAGAGCGGTTTTCCCCGGATCCTTCGACCCGATTACAAACGGGCATTTGGATGTTATCAACCGTAGCATAAAACTTTTTGACGAGCTTATCATTGCTGTCGGGCGAAGTCCGGTCAAAAACCAGCTCTTTACGCCCCGCGAAAGGGTGGAGATGATAGCTGAGCTGGTAGCCGATATGCCCGGAGTCGCCGTTGAGAGTTTCGATGGACTGACCGTTGAATATGCTGCTAAAAAAAAGGCGGATGTCATCCTGCGCGGCCTCAGAAGCCTTACAGACGTGCAGTATGAGTTTCAGCTTGCTATGACAAACCGGGCTGTGGCGGGAATAGAAACAATCTTTGTTATGACCGGCGAGCAGTATGGTTTCACCAGTTCGACTCTGATTCGAGAGATTGCCACACTTGGCGGCGACCTTTCAAACCTGATTCCGGAAAGTGTCCGTAATCGGTTACAGCAACACCTCAAAAAAGTCGCTCGTGATCCATAACAAGGGGCACGAATTATCGGCGACCAGCCGCGAGTCACGAGATATGTTGACGGTTAGTGTTGAAACACACTTTTGGGCATCGCACCAATTGACCTTGCCGGACGGCTCCAAGGAGCCTGCGCACTCTCATAACTTCTCCGTCACCGCTGATGTCGGCACAGAAAAAACAGGCAATATGGGACTCGTTATAGACTTTCGCCGCCTAAAGGCGATGCTCGATAATATCGTGGCAGAGTTTGATAATGTAGCTTTGGACAGCATCGATTATTTTGAGCAGAACAACCCGACTGCCGAAAACGTAGCAAAGTATATATACGAGAAACTTCAACCAAGACTGCCCAAAGACGTCAAACTTGAAGCTATAAGGGTTACTGAGGAACCGGGCTGTTCGGCAAGATTCGCCGGTCCACATTAGGCCGGCAATCGCAAAAAAATGCGTTTCAAAACGGATAAATAGACTGCTTCTGCCAAATCGCCCTACAGAGGTTTCCTGAATTTGACGATACTTTCTCAGGCCTGCCGGGAACTTGCGGGGTCGATAGAATTGTGGTATGATATATATGTCAGAAATTTGCTCGATGCCCCATGCTGGGTATTCAACGAGTGTTGAGTATCGAGAATAGGGAATCGAGAATAGGGAATCATTTATATGCAGTGTCAAATTTGTACCAAAAATGATGCGACTATTCACCTGACTGAGATTGCTGATGGGGTGCGCGCCGAGATGCATATTTGTGAGCATTGCGCACAGGAGCAGGGTATAGCCGTCAAGAGTCAGATCCCTTTGAATGAGCTGCTCAACAGTCTGCTTGCCGTACAGCCGACAGACGAGGAGTTGTTCGGCCCTTCGGAGGAGGGGGCCTCGACTTCGTGCCCGCACTGTGGATTTACACTCGACCAATTCCGAAAGGAGGCGGCTCTGGGTTGTCCTTATGATTATGAGATTTTTGAGAAACCACTTCGCCGCCTGATAGAAAAAGCTCACAACGGAAAAACTACTCACTGTGGCAAAGTCCCTTCGAAGACCTCCACGGGCACGAAAAAGCAAATCAAGCTTATTACGCTCCGACAGCAGCTCGAAGCGGCGGTGCAGAGCGAAGATTATGAAATGGCGGCAGAATTGCGAGACAAAATAAAGAAGTACGAGACAGGCAAACATGAAGCTGACCGATCTAAGTAGCGACATAAACGAATGGTTCAGCGGTTCCGGACCGTTGGCCGATATTGTCATATCCTCGAGGATTCGCCTGGCAAGAAATCTGGCCGGGTACAAATTCCTGAACCGATGCTCAACCGATGAAAAATCTGAAATACTCAAAAAGCTCAGAGACGTCCTGATGTCCCTGGACCTGGGAGATAAAATCTTTTATATCAGTGTCGACAAGGCTCCTCCTCTCAACAGGCATTTCCTGATGGAAAGACACCTTATCAGCCGGCACCATGCCTTCGGAAAGGGACCGCGGGGAGTTGTTATCGCACAGAAGGAATTTTTCACTGCAATGATTAACGAGGAGGACCATCTGCGAATCCAGGTCCTCAAAGGCGGCCTGCAGTTATCTAAATGTGCCGAGCAGATAAATCACATCGACGATATGATTGAGCAAAAGGTCAGCTATGCATTCAGTCCTCGATATGGATACCTCACCGCATGCCCGACAAATCTGGGTACGGCAATTCGTGTCTCTGTTATGCTGCATCTGCCTGCGTTGAAGATAACTGGCCAGATTGACAAGTTCTTCAATGCCGCAAAGGATATGAACCTTGCCGTCAGGGGGCTTTTTGGAGAAGGCACAGAGGCCGCAGGTGATTTCTATCAGATTTCAAATCAGGTAACGCTTGGCGTCTCAGAGGCCAATATCATCACGGAGTTTGAAAACTCCATCATCCCCGAAATTGTCGACTATGAAAACGCCGCCAGAAGTCAGTTGCTCTCCGAGCAGATTGACCTCCTTGATGATAAGATTTCTCGGGCCGTGGCGCTGTTGCGCAATGCTCATCTGATAAGTTCACAGGAGGCCTTGTTCTTGCTGAGCCATTTGCGGCTGGGCCTGAACATGCGCGAATCTATGGGGGCTTCGAGTCCTGCCATTGACACCCTCAGCACCCTCAGCAAACAGGCCGGCCGCGCAAATAAGACCGACGGACTTTCCATTGCCACCATAAACCGCCTCTTTATGCTCACTCTGCCAGCACATCTGCAGCTAAACTATGGAAAAACGCTCGATGCCACACACAGGGACGCCCTGCGGGCCCAGATCATCCGCTCAGCACTCGACCAGGGATTATAGCCCCACATTTCGAATTTAGAATACTTCCGAAAGTCCGAATACGCGCCCGGCCTTGCTGTCCGATTTGTTTGCTTCCCCTTTCTGCCAATCTCAGCTTTTGTACAGACTTTGACTTGACAAAGTAAGTGTGATTTGCCACAGATGAAGCGTTCAGCGATTCTAAGAGCGCAAAATACCTCTGAAAGCTGCTCTGGGAGATACTGTGGGTTTATAGAAAAAAGCCCCTGCCTGCGAGGAGAGGGAGAGAGGAGTGACAGGGGCATAAAAAAACAAACCTTCTATAATTTATACGAGTCAATTCACGTATTAGTTCTTAAGGAGAGGCTGCTTTATACCTTTCAAGCCGAATTCGCCGATAAAAGGCTTAAATTTTGGTTTACATTTTTTGCCTCTCGACATAAATGTATTATACTTTATACAGGAAGGGGCAATGTACAAATGAGATGTTATGTCATTGAAAATGACTGATAATACACGAACAACTAAACATTTTTACCGACACACAGGCACCGGCGACATCTTCGTTATCGAAAGGACGTGGAACCGTTTCGTGGTTGGCAGCTACGGGCCTGTGCCGGCTGATGATTTGAAACCTCCGGAAAGCTACGAATGCACAACTAAGATAAACGCCTGGCTTGAAATCCAAAAAGACATGCTTGTTATGATTTCAAAATTTCCATCCCGAAAGCCTTAGCGCTTCATTCTCAACATCAACGCACAAAAGGCGAACAGTAAGAGGATAGAAGTTTCAATCAAGTAATTGACTCTATGAGAGACTTCAGTAGTGGCTCATCGCAATAGCCAAGCAACTCTTCGGTCAGGTATTTGCGATATTCTTCACCATCTATACATAACGGCTTTTGCCACTGCTCGAATAATTGCTGCAAACGACGCGCATGTTCTTCTATCCACCTTTGTTTTTCTTCTTCGCAAGCTACTGGTACAGAAATCTCCACCGATTGGATTTGGTTAACTTCCATGTTTTGAACTCCTAACCGCCTATCGCAACTTATATACTATACCAAAAAGCACAAGTTTAGTCAAGAAAATCGTGCCAATTACCGGCTTAGATAATATTCGCAAGTTTGAACAAAGAACGCCAACTATAACTGCTTATTTTTGTGGGTAACCTGACTTAGACCAGGATGCCTTTTTCCACTTACCCTTAGCTTTGCCTTTTTTCCGAAGTCCGGGTGGAATCGAATATTCATATACAGGCTCCCAACCATCGGTGGTATTGAAGCTCACCTCCCATTGAGCACCGCGAATGCGGAAAAAATGCCCGTCCCAGTAGTAATGATCGGGCAGGCCAACGACAACGTACACGCCGCGGCCCGAATCGTAAACGAGCTCCACACCCTTTGTTTTGTGCTTATGGCGATACCCATGTGCAGGAGCGTGCGGCGGAGGCCCATTTCCTCTTCCTATTCTCTTTCTCGATGTGTGGTAAACGCCCACACTCGAACACGATGCAAGCATAAGCGCTGCACAGGCCAAAACAACCGCGCATAGAAATAAAGTTTTTGACTTCATAGCGATTCCCTCTCAATATCTTATATTCTAAATTTGACGTACTTAATAAAGTATAAAAAACGTTTTCAGATGGGCAAAGCAGCCGAACCGGACTATTCTGAGTATTCGGCCGATAATCCGTAGTTTCCGCAGTGTTTGTGGATGGATGGAGCGGGCTTTATAGTAAAAAAGCCCCTGTCCGGCGGAGGGAGAGGAGAAAGCGAGATAACGGAGCAGGGGCCATAATGAGATACTTCAACAATACCATATTTTGCTTGTCATTTCAAGTGTTTTCTTTTCCTTAACATCACCGCCCCCAGGCCGACGCTATCTGTTGTTGGTTCCACTCGCTTCAGGAGCAAGAACTCGAATAAACTCTTTTTCATACTCGAATCCTGCGCAAAAAACTTTGCCAGCTTTAATAGCTCTTAGTATAGAGAGTGGCTCATTCTCATCTGCATCGACCAAAATATATGCATCTGCTATTTCGCAAGCTCTATGTGCATCATCGGTAACCACCACAGGTTTAACAAATTCTTTTTTAATATATGCATGAACATATTCATCTTTTAACTTACCCTTGCGAGTTATCTCGACAGCGTCTAATTTTAATTTAGGGTCTAAAAGCTTTTCGTTTATCTGATCAACAGAAAAACCATATGGTTTTTGAGGATGAGCCAAAATTCTAAGAACTTCTTCTGGTTCATCAACCGAGGGATACCTTAGTTCAATAACATGGGTCTTGCTTAATGGACAATCTGTTAACTCATTTCCAATGATGAGTGTCATCTCGCCCTTGTATTTCATCTTGTCCGTGGAACCCTCTATCCCATCCCACCAATTATTATGGTCAGATATACAAAGAAAATCATATTTAAGTTTATAATAGACTTCAATTATTTTGCTCGTATCCTGGTAGTTAGGATCCCACTTATGACAACTGGATTTTGTGGTATGAGTGTGCAAATTTCCTTTAAGTAACATTTTTAGCTCTCCAATTCTTCTTTAACTCCTTTTACTGTTTTCTAATTGTACTGTCCAATTTTATTATCGTTCTGCAAAACGTTGTGGAGCCAATAAGTTACAGTGTTAGAACTTCTCACCATCACCGCACCGAGGCCGAGCAATTAATCTACAACATTCTTTTTCTTCTGAGTAGCCAGCTTACACAACCTACGCCGATGCTGCCGATAACCAGCGCCATGGCAGTGAACACAATTCGACGGTCCTTGTAAGGGCTGGAGGATACGGAGGCCCACGTCAACACCTCGATAAAACTGGGGATGTTGCGCTCCATATTCTTCTGATCCAGACGCTGCCGAACCGCGGCGAACAACTCACGCTTGTGCAGCAATGCGCTGTTCTCCTTCTCGAGTAATTGGGCGCTTTCAAAAAGACCTTGAAAATCTGCCTGCTGTTTCTCGATCTCTGCAAGCAAAAGTTTCTCCTCTTGTTTTGCCCGGGCGAGTTGATGCTCCAGGTATATCAATGCTTCTTCGTAACTTAGACCACTGGCAACGATGGTTGCGATTGGTACTCCAGCCGTATTTTTCAGTCGGTCGCGCCATTGCTTGTCCAGTTGCACCTCTCGCAATAGAAGCAATTCCTTTGCGAACTTCATGTCTTTTGTTGCCCGAATGATTTCCGGATCGTTGGGATCAAGCTCACTGGTAGCAATTTTGTGGTGAATAGTCCTCATGTTTCTATCCAGCACTCGCCAGTCCACATCCTCATAGTATTTTGGATGCTTTTCCGTCCTACCCGGAACATCATTGCTGTCATCGGTAATGGCCTGCTTCATCAAGTCTTCCAATTCCTTCCGCTCCCATTCCGATATAGCAATACTCTGTTGCAGTTTGCTGAGACTGGCTTGTGTCTCATCCAGACGAACCCTCTTGCTGGAGACAAGTTCCTGCGGAGTTCCCGTGCCGAGTGATTTGCGAAGCCCGGCAGTGACCGTCTCCCGCCCCTCGATTTCGTTCTTCAGAGATGTGTGCTGGTCTACCAGTTGGCGGTAGAGCTTGTCCTTAGTCGCATCGGACCTTTCCCCAATGTATTTTGTATACTGGTCCAAAACAGTATCCACAATAAGCTTGGCATCTTTGGCGCTGGAGTCCATAAAGGTGACGTCAATTATCTCAGTTTCGCGTCGAGGCTTGACTGAAAGGTCATCCCTGAGCCTTTCGATGGGGGGAGCAGTGGGGTTTCCGAACAGCCGTTGCACAAGCGATTTCCAAGGCTTCTTGTACCACTGTGTCTCCTGGACTTCCTGCTGGTCCAACACACGTTGAAGGACTGTCAAACTCCTCATAATGGAGACCTGGGTGTTCAGGAACGAACCATATAAGGGGATCATTCCGCTATCCTCTGTCTGGAAGACCAGATACGGTATAATAGGCCGAACTCGCACTTCCGCTGTAGCCCGGTATTCAGGAATTACCTGTGTCCAGATAGCGGCGACTGCAGGAGCGACCACCAGAACGAAAACTACCA
>JAUWLI010000091.1 GCA_030613765.1 Phycisphaerae bacterium | reverse complement strand
GAAAGTAGACAGGAAATTTGTGCCTGACCGTCGGGATAAAGAATTAAAACTATCCGGTACCGACGTCGTCGATGTGGTGGGTCCGATTTGTGAAAGTGCGGACTTCTTCGCAAAGGACAGAATCCTGCCTCCGGTAAAACGCGGCGACGTGCTCTCTATCTTTACTGCCGGGGCCTATGGCTTTAGTATGAGCAGCAATTACAATGCTCGAGGCCGAACCGCTGAAGTCCTTGTTGATGGCGATAAGTTTAGTGTCATCAGAAAACGCGAAACCTACGAAGATTTAATATCGCTGGAAAGATAAGGTTTTATTCACAACGTGCAAGTGAGCCCATCGGGTCCCAGGGCGGCAGGACTATCGGTTTAAGTTCGAGCGCCTTCTGTAGTTCCCTGGGCAAATAGCTCTTGTGGGCTGCGATCTCAAACATAAACTCGTCGAACCACGAGTCGTCCATGATAAAGAAGCCCTTCTTGCCGCTCTCATCGCTCCAACTGTTTTCTACGCGCCAGCGACGTGGTTTGCCATCGACGATATCCACGCCTGTAAACAACATGGCATGGTTCATACTGCTTTGGTGGTAGATGAGCCGCTCGGCCTTATTCAAGGTGAACTTTGTGTCGTAGACACCCTCGTAATCGAACAGGTGGGCGTCCCAGATTCCGATGTCACGGGCCATCTGCGGACTGCAATCGCATCCGAACCACACAGGTTCACCATCAAGCAGCGTGCGCATAGCAATATTTTTCATCGTATTAATGTCAACGTTCAAATACTTGACCGGCTCACCTCCCACAACATTGCCCAGGTAAGCCACGGTGAAAGTACGACCCAACGGACTGCTTGACCGCGGATCGTGCACCAGGCAAATGTACTCGTCCAGGTCAAGGGTTATATATTTTTTGGCAAACTCCTGTGGAGTCAGCACACCGTCGCGGTGAAACTTATTATCCTTGTCGCGCCACTGCCAGTCAAAACGCACGGGGGGCGAACCTACGTGGATGCTCAGAATTCGGTAAATAACGGTAAGTATCTCGTGCTTTGCTTTCCGTAATTTTTTAATACCGGCACCTTTTGCATGCATGTCTCTCAGACTCTTGGCACCCTCACGGAGTTTGGCCTTAAGGGCCTTGTTCATCCTACTGCTGTTCGAGGAACTTTCGCTCTCCGGCATAGCCGCTTTGGGCACTAAACCATGCTTCCTGATGAGGCTAACGAACATGTTCCACTGCCCACCGTCGTTGGCCACATTGTCCAGTAAAAAATCCACAGTTCGGTCGCCATCGGGACGATTTGCCGTGTCGATGATTGACTCCAGAAAGTAATTGGCACGCTCGATTTTGTCCCAAAAGAAGATATAGCTCTGGCTAAACTCAAATTCCTCGAGGTTCATTTTTTTCATTGCGCCAACACGCAACAGGTTCGCTCCGGCAAATATCCAGCAGCGACCTGATTTCTTCTGATTGGTTACTGCCCAATCGTCGAGCTTGCACGAAAAGGAATCGTCGATTCCGGCAACGACCGCCCGGTTAAGCGCGAGCTTGTCGATGGTGGTAACAGTCACTGCATTCTGCATTTGCCGGTGGTGAAGCCCGCTATCGAATGCCTTTTGCATAAGTTTGAGATGCCCGGACTGGAGATTTTCGGCTGTTCCGCCCGGCGCAAACTTCTCAATAATGAAAGCTGTGCCTTTATCCTGGGAAGTGTCCGCTTTGCACACAGACAATAACATAATAACGACAACCAATACTCCTGCAATTGACCGTAAATGACTCATAGGTTCCTCCTTTCCATTGGCATCATTCAAGCAATATTCCAAAATTCACTGTTTAGTAACAGCTATTTGTCAACATTGTAACAACTGAATTCAGAAGTTTCGTTCGATGAAGCCGGTATCAATTTGATTTTTGACAAAAAGGTTATGAGAGAGAATCTCCAGGCAGATGGGTATTGTTGTTTTGATTGGCTCGATGACAAATTCCCGCAAAGCCCTTTTCATTGTGGCAATAGCTTCGGTCCGCGTTCTTTGATAAACGATAAGTTTGCCAATCATCGAATCATAACTTGTCGAGACTGTCCAGCCCTGATGAACGTGCGTATCGACTCTGACGCCGGGACCGCCCGGCAGAATTAATTTGGTAATCGTACCCGGCGAAGGAGTGAAATTATTTGCGGGATCTTCGGCGTTGATTCGACACTCAATTGCCACGCCGGTATGCTTGATATTTTTCTGGCGAAATTTGATAGTATGACCAGCGGCAATCTTTAGCTGCCACTTAATCAAATCATGGCCCGTAACCATTTCGGTAACCGGATGCTCCACCTGGATTCGCGTATTCGCCTCAATAAAGTAAAACTTCTTGTCCTTGTCCAAAAGAAATTCAATCGTAGCAGCATTGACATATTTGGCCTCTTTTACAAGCCTCAAGGCAGCCTTGCAAAGCTCTTCTCTGCCACGTTCATCCAACACCGGACAAGGTGATTCTTCAATCATTTTTTGGTGCCTTCGCTGGATGGAGCAGTCCCTTTCATAAAAGTGCAAAGCGTTACCCTCTTTGTCAGCTATTACCTGCACCTCCACATGACGGGGTTCAACTATACATTTTTCCAGATAAACAGTTTGATTTCCAAAAGCAGCTTCTGCTTCGGAACGAGCAGCACCAAAAGCAGCGCGAAAGCTGATATCGTTATGCGCAACCCTCATACCCCGCCCACCACCACCGGCAGCAGCTTTTATCATTATTGGATAGCCTATCTTGTTAGCAAGTTTCAACGCCTCAGACTCTTTTTCGATGGCACCATCAGAACCGGGAACAATCGGCACCCTCGCTTCTTGTGCCAGTTTCCGGGCCTGAATCTTGTCACCGAGTAGCTGCATTGCCTCAACAGGGGGGCCGATAAACGCTATCCCACAATCCCTGCATATCTGGGCAAAGTTGATATTCTCCGCCAGAAAACCGTAACCCGGATGAATTGCCTCGACATCTGCGATCTCAGCAGCACTTATGATACGCGGGATATTAAGATAACTTCCAGCCGAATCCGCCGGACCTATACAAATCGCCTCATCGGCAAGCTGCAGGTACGGAGCATCTTTATCGGCCTCGGAATAAACTGCCACGGCCTCAATGCCAAGCTCGTGACAGGCTCGTATAATACGCAGCGCTATTTCACCACGATTTGCTATAAGGATTCTTGAAAACATAATTTCGTCTCTCAGTTCACGGGGCACGAATCAGTCTGGTCTGATCCTGAAAAGTACCTGACCATATTCGACGGCCTGGCCATTGGCCACCAGAATTTCAGCAATCGTTCCGCCGGTTTCGGTCTTTATTTCATTCATTACTTTCATTGCCTCGATTATACAAACAACCGCCTGTGCATCAACATACGAACCGACTTCAATATAAGGGTCCGAGTCGGGGCTTGGAGTCGCATAGTAAGTCCCGACAAGAGGCGATGTTATCTCCACCAAATCCTCCTCCACCTGCGGTTTCGAAACCGGGGATGGCGCTTGCGGTGTTGAGCTTTGTGCTGCATTGGAGCCCACAGGTGCATTTGAAACGTTTGGGCCGGCCATCACCGCATCAGTTCCGCTCCCACCACCAGCCGGTTGAGCCTGGCCGCGCTTTAGAAAAATTTTATCATCGCCATGGCTTATTTCAAGCTCGACCAGCTCGTTTCGCTTCATGATTTCAATGAGCTCCTTTATTTTCTGCAAATCGCTGTCTTTATTTTCAGCCATTGCCGCGTCCTTTCTTAATAAATTCGTATCTCGTTTTTCAACAAGATACGCTTCTCGTTTCACAAGATTTGTGTTAAGTATAACCGCAAAAGGGGGTATTGCAACCAATTTCTGGGGACCCTCTGGCTCCGTTATAACATTAAGGATTTGCCCCAAAAAAGGCACTGAACTGCAATATTTTGTAAAAATCCTGCTATTCAATCATAACCTGTCACAGCTTTATGATATCCCCCGAAAGCGATGGTTTCTCAATAGCAGTAACTATTATGGCAAAAGGCAATAATCTTGTTAAACTACCATCACACAGGCAGTGCTCAGAAGGTGCATAATGGTCTACCAATGTGGAATGCTTTAAAAAACCGTGTTTGATGAGCTTAATAGAGGTATCCAAAGCCGGTCAAAAGCTCAGGATAGTTATATGTGCAGCTAAAAAGACGTTTAGAGTTTAGGCATACGCGAAACACTACATTATTTCAAAGCCAACGGTTGTAATATCGTCGAATTCTGCTGGATCAATCTCCTGGCTTTGCGTAAGCTCTCTAAACTTGTCCCTCATCTCAACCATCGACAAATTCATAATATTGGAAAACTCCTCGCTGAAATTAAAGCCGCTTTGGTCATCGAATCTACCGATAAAAGGTTCTGCTCCGTCCGAATATAGCAAGAACTTATCACCGGGCTGAAGCTGTATGGTCTGTTGGGGATATTCAGATTTCCCAAAAACGCCGAGCAGCGAGCCTCTTATCTCCATTCGCTCTGGTGTCTCTCCGGGCCTAATCAGAATCGGATACGGATGTCCTGCACGAGCGAAAGTTAGCTGTAGTGTCTTTGTATCCAGCAGGCAATAACAACAGGTAGCAAACTGGTAACCGGAGAGTTTCTGCGCAGCCATCCGCACATTGAGATTCTTCATAACTTCCGACGGCGAGAATATACGGTAATTATTATCGACAGTCTCACGCAGGACAAGAGCCTGCTTTAGAAAAATCGTCAAAAGCGCGGCAGGCATCCCGTGACCGACTACATCAGCTACATAAAAAGCAATGTGCTGTTCGTCAAGACGCACGACATCGTAAATATCACCAGAGACCCATTCGGCCGGTAAGAAGACCGTGGCCCATTGTATTTTGTCTGTATTAGGCATTTCAGTCGACAGAAAATCCTGCTGAACAAGGCCGGCTAAACGAAGCTGCTCAGTCAGGTTGTCAACCATCGCTCCTGTCATACTAAGCTGCTGCGCCAGTTTATTCTTGTAAATTGTCTGCGCTTGCTTTGGTGGTAGCGCAGGCTTTACTGCCATCCCTGTACTTTTTTTACGGTATGCAAGATTAACGCTGACTCTGACCCACAGATCATCAATGGAAACCGCCTCGGTTGTGCCGTTCATTGTGAAACTGCTCTTTGCGGGTGATAAGGAAAAACTTTTTACCGGCATTTCCATCCGCTCAGTGAGCAAAATCACACCAATATTTTCCATCTCGAGAGATTCGATTATTCGGGCCAATTTCTGCTGCTGCAAGGCGTCAGAATCTTCTGCATCGATAACCACTGTTCCAATCGTGTTGAGTTGACCGCGTACCGTGGAAAACTTGTCTATTGGGAGAATGCGATAAGAAAGCTTCCTCTGCCTCAAAAGTCGCTTTATTTCAGATGGTATCTGGTTATGATTCGTCAGATACAGAATATCTGTGAAGCTTTTTGGCAATTCAATCGTACTTAGGAGTTCTGCTTTTTCCATTTTATTTGCCCTCTACAGTCGTATTATAGGACTCACTCAATCCCTGTTCTGGTAAAAAACTGGTATAGATAGTTTCGACCAGTTAGGAGAGGTACTTTGCTTTTTTCCGGTTTTTTTCTGCTCCTGTAAGATTTGTGATCTTCGCACTGTCTTCGAAGATCTGCTGGCACAAATTGTGGGCTTGCACCCATGCAAATTGAATATTTGCAGAATTATACTTTTTTAAGTATTCCTGGTGATTCCCCCCGGTATTTACCTGGCTCAAAGCCGCGCTTAGCCGGCGAATATTGCCGAGCCGATGCGAAGGATGGTTGCGCCCTCCTCAACCGCAACTTCGTAGTCCGAGCTCATACCCATACTTAGCTCAGTAAACTGTGGGCCGACAATTCTTTCACCGCGCATCTCAACAAATAACTCTCTTGCCCGAACAAAACAAGCCCGAATTACATCTTTATTGTGCGTCAACGGTGCCATTGTCATCAGACCAATCAGTTTTAGATTCGGCAGGGTCTCTATCTGCTCTGCCAGATGCGTTGTCGCCCCCACCGGAACACCATATTTTTGTGGCTCGTTTGAGATATTAACCTGCATAAGTATTTTAGGACACAAGTTTAGCTTTGCCGCTAAAGCGTTTATCTCTTCCGCCAGCCTAAGTGTATCAACCGAATGTATCAGAGAAACTGTCGGCAAAACCTGGCTGACCTTATTACGCTGCAGATGGCCAACCATATGCCAATTGACTTTTTCCGGCAGAGCCGAATCATCATTTCCTTTCTCTAAAAAGAATTCAGATATCTGAGCGGAAACTTTCTTTAATTGCTGAACGCGGTTTTCACCGAGATCGGTAAAGCCCAGACGAATAACTTCTTGTATGGCCTCAATAGTGGCGGATTTGGTTACAACGACAAGTTTAATCTCACTGACGTCCCTTCCCACACGCGCACAAGCAGAGCTAATGGCGCCTTTTACACTTCCTATTCTTTCAGAGATTTTTGTCATAAAAGACTGGTCGAGAATTCAAAATTTAAGATATCCTATCCACCCAAAAAAAGCACGTTTAAGATATCGGTCCTTGGTTGTTTTTGCCATCAAAAAGTCCTCATAAATACACACTTTTCGACCTACTTGGCTATAATCTACGCCAATAAGCATAAATATTCAAGTCGCTTGATATTATGATTTCCACATAGATAGCACAATGAGGCAAAAAAACAAAAAAAAAGGCATTTTTGACTTGCATTTTATCGTCTTAGCTGGTATATTAGGGGGGTAGAGAAAACGTAGGGGAATATTCTCCTCTAAGAAATTCTTTTTTTTTATTTGACAACCGTATCCAAAAGTGGTAGTTAATCTGCGTTGTCTTTGAATTAAGGAAATAGTGCTGCTTCGAGCAGCTTATGAGCCTCGGCGAGGCAGTGTGGCACACCGGTTTCCCCCCCAGCCGGTTCCACCGTCTCGCCTTTTTTATACACACACGTTAAACCGCCTTGGCCACAATAGTTGGCTGCCTATCCCTGCTTAAGTCCTTCATTCTCCGCGGATTTGGACTATCGCCCTTCTGTTGCGGGGGCCGTCGAATTCGCAGAAAAAAATGCCCTGCCAGGTGCCAAGAACCAGAGACTTGTCCTTTATCGGGATTTGTCTGCTGCACCCGATCATAGAGCTTTTGCAGTGTGCATCGGAATTGCCTTCGGAATGTCGATAGCCCGGACGATGATGAGGCACCAATTCCTCAAGGGTCAAAAGTATATCGTGAGAAACAGAAGGGTCAGCGTTTTCGTTTATGGTAATTGCCGCTGTCGTATGAGGACAATAGACTATTACATCGCCATTAGTAATACCCGATTGCGCTACAAGTGAACTGACCTGGCCTGTGATGTCAATCATCTGGTTACGATGTTTACTGCTTATGCGAAAATCTTTTTCAACGATTTCCATTATTACCACCTCTTACCCCGTTAGAAACTTCATTTATTCACCCCTGTAGAAACCTTTCTTTATTGAGTTTCTAACGGGGCTTACATTTGCTCGACAACTTCGATGCCCAAAAGTTCACTCAAGCCGTGTTTGATAGTTTCTGCGGTTAAATCACAAAGCAGCAATCTCGTAGGTCTCTTATCCGGCCCCGCATCCAATACCGGACAGTTTGTATAAAACGCACTGAATTTCTGTGCCAATTCGTACAGATAACTGGTCAGGTAATTCGGCCTGTAGTCAGAAACAGCAGCTTCTATCCCTTCGCCATAACGAATAAGGTATTTTGCCAAATCCAGTTCCGCCGGCTCAGTCAAATTTAACTTCTTCAGTCCTTTCAACTCAGTCTCAACATCCACATCTTTGGTCTGCGCTTTTCGCTCAATCGATTTTATCCGGGCGTAGGCATACTGCATATAGGGAGCGGTATTGCCGTCCATCGATAACATCTTATCAAAGCTAAAGACATAATCACTTGTCCGGTTATTGGAGTAGTCCGCATACTTGACGGCCCCAATTCCAACGGCTTGTGCAATCTCTGCTTTCTTCTCTTCGTCAAGCTCCGGATTTTTTTCTTCGACAACCGCCCTTGCCCGCTCCACCGCCTCTTCGAGCAGCTCTTTCAGCTTTACATTTTCGCCTGAGCGTGTTTTTAATGGTTTGCCATCTTCACCAAGCACACTGCCGAACATCACATGCGAAAGCTCAATATCATCACTGACCCATCCTGCCATCTTCGCAACAGCAAAAAGCATCTCGAAATGCAGCTTCTGCCGTGCGTCGGTTACATAGACTATTTTATCTGCCTTTAGCTCATTTATCCGATATCGAATAGCCGCCAAATCCGTCGTCGCATAGAGATAAGCCCCGTCACTTTTCTGGATAATAAACGGCAGCGGCTCACCTTCCTTATTCTTAAATCCTTCCGGAAATACACACACTGCACCTTCGGATTCTTTGGCCAAATCCTGTTTTTGCAAATCTTCAACAACACCAGGCAATTCATCTCTGTATTCGCTCTCACCCCGAACATCCCCCCTCTTTAAGGTAACACCGAGTCTTCGATAAAACTCATCGCAGTGATCCAACGTTACCTCTCTCCAAAGGCGCCAAGCGTTCTCTTCCTGCAAGTTTTTCTCTCCGCCTTTCTGCACCATCGTTGTTACGTGACGCGATAGAGCCTCATACTGTATCGTTCCAGCCTGAAGCGTGGGGATTGTCAAGTCCAGTCCACCCACGGAGTCTTCTAAGACGTTCACATATTGATAGGCAAGCAGGCTCTGCTCCCACAGGTCCGTCATTCTGGATTTATCGAGGCTCTCAAGAAAGGGTTCAAAGACCTTCTTGCCATCTCCTGTCATGTCCTTTGAGTCTTCTCGCCAGTCTCTCTCGTGCCGATCGCGTATCCGTTGGGAAAGGTCTCTAAGGCGGTCTATGCTTCGGAGTTCACCGAGTTCAACTTTGAAGTACGGAGGATCTCCGTGCTTGCTCGCCATGCAGACGTGCCATAGCCCGAGGATGACAGTTCCAAACTGTGTTCCCCAGTCGCCGATGTGGTTTTGACGGATAACCCTGTGGCCGAGGAATTCAAGCATTCTGCAGATGCAGTCGCCAATAATCGTGCTTCGAAGATGACCGACGTGCATTTGCTTTGCAATATTCGGGCAGGAAAAATCTACAACGATTGTCTTGAGGTGAACGGTTTTCTCTATGCCTAAGTGGTTCTCAATATCAGCGTTGATTTTAAGCAAACTGTCTGCAACAAAAACAGATTTCAACCGCAGATTGATAAAGCCCGGCCCCGCAACTTCCGGCGGCTGGCAAATATCGTCAACGTCTAAATTCTTTATTATTTCTTCAGCAAGTTTTCGTGGATTTGTTTTTATCTTTTTGGCCAGCGCCATTACACCGTTGGCCTGATAATCGCCGAATTTGGGGTCGGTGGAGGATTTTACAATAGCTGGACAATCGCTTCGGCCGGTAGCGGCAGCCATC
>JAUWLI010000201.1 GCA_030613765.1 Phycisphaerae bacterium | reverse complement strand
GTGCGCGAGGCGGCAAGGCGAAATGTCGAGATGCGTCATTTTGACGTTCAGCTTATCGGGGGCGAGGTCCTCTATGAGGGCAAGATTGCCGAGATGGTTACCGGCGAGGGCAAAACCTTAGTGGCGACGTTAGCGGTATACCTTGTTTATCTTACCGGAAGAAGGGTCCATTTAGTTACCGTTAATGATTACCTTGCAAAGCGCGATTCAGAATGGATGGGGCCTGTTTATGAGGCGCTGGGACTGACGGTAGGGGCGATCCAGGCGGACATGGATACGATGGGAGAGGATAGGAGGGCACAATACGAGTGCGATGTGACATACGGGACCAATAACGAATTCGGCTTCGATTATCTTCGCGACAATATGAAAGTGTCGCTTGAGCAGATGGTCCAGGGCGAATTGCAATTTGCGATAATCGATGAGGTGGATTCGATTCTGATTGATGAGGCGCGGACACCATTGATTATATCGGGGCCGGCCTTTGATGATGTCAGCAGGTATAAAGAAGCAGAACAGGTGGCAAGGAAGCTTATGGCAAAGCAAAGTGGCTATGACCGCCTGAAAAAACAAATTGATTCGGCTCAGCGCAAAGGAGCTAACGCCCAGGGTGAATTGGCCGAGGCGAAAAGGGACAAAGACAGCAAGAGAATAGCAAAAGCCCAGAAGGTAATCGAGGAGAGCCAGAGGGAGCTTGAGAGGGCAGAAGCGGATCTGGCCGGCGCTACGGAATATTACGAAGTCGAATACGATAAAAAATCGGCGCATCTCACGCATGAAGGCGTAGGCGCGGCCCAGGAGATAGCGGGTGTTGGGTCATTCTTTACGGGCTCTAATATGGAATGGCCGCATCTTTTAGAGCAGAGCCTGCGAGCGCACGTGACCTTTGAAAGAGAAAAAGACTATGTCGTTATGGAGGGCAAGGTCATAATCGTTGACGAATTTACGGGGCGATTGATGCACGGTAGGCAGTGGTCGGACGGGCTCCATCAGGCGGTGGAGGCGAAGGAAGGTGTCGCTGTAAAGAAAGAAACCCAGACATTGGCCACTATCACACTGCAGAATTTCTTCAAGCTCTATGACCAGATATCGGGAATGACCGGTACGGCGGCAACCGAGGGTGAGGAGTTTATGAAGATATACAGCCTTGACGTTGTGGTGATACCGACGAATGAGCCGTGCATCAGGGACGACCAGGAAGACGTCATCTATAAGTCGATGCGTGAGAAGTTTAACGCGATATTAGAAGAGATACAAGAGGTGAGTAATGCCGGCAGGCCGGTGCTTGTTGGTACGGTCAGCGTGGAGAAAAACGAGGCCCTTTCTGAGGCACTTGAGAAAAGACTGGGTCTTGAGCATGAGGTGCTCAACGCCAAGCATCACGAGAGAGAAGCCGTGATTGTTGCGAAAGCGGGCCATCAGCACAAGGGCCGGGACGGGCGAATGCTGGGTAATGTGACAATCGCAACAAATATGGCAGGGCGCGGTACGGACATTAAACTCGGCGAGGGTGTAGCTGACATCGGTGGACTGCACGTACTGGGCACGGAGCGGCACGAGGCCAGGAGAATCGACAACCAGCTTCGCGGGCGGACGGGCAGACAAGGTGACGCCGGCTCGAGCGGGTTTTTCCTGAGCTTCGAAGATGAATTGATGCGGGTTTTTGCGCCGGAATGGACGGTGAAAGCACTTTCGTGGATAGGGTGGGAAGAAGGACAGCCAATCATACATAAACGGATAAGCAAGGGTATCGAAAAGGCACAAAAGAAGGTCGAAGAACGAAACTACGAGGTGCGCAAAAGCCTGCTTGAATATGATGAGGTGATGGACTACCAGCGGAAGATTTTCTATGGGCGCCGGCGCACAATCCTTGGGGGCAAAAGGCTGAAAAATATTATCGAAGAGATGATAGAGGGCACAATCACAGAAAATTGTGAGACGATTCTCAGCAGCCAGTACCCGCTTAAGTGTATTACGGAGTGGGCGAGGACAAGTTTCGGTGTTGATTTAAAGGTTTCGGATATTACCGATATTAAGGCCGAGGAGATTGAGAAATTAATCAAGCGACATGCCAAGGATGAGGCCGAGAACAACATATCGCTTTCTTTAGGTGAATATTTAGAAGACTACGAAGACGTACGCAGCTGGGACGTCGCGGGTTTGTGCAAGTGGGCGATGAGCGCATTTCGGGTCAGTTTGAGCCCGAGCAAAATCAAAGAGCAGGGGCCTGAAGAGATTGAGGAGCAATTGATTTCGGCTGCAGCGGAGCAGATTGATAAAAAAGACTGTTCGAAAGTTGAGGAATTTTTGAGAAAAGATTTTGGTCTTCGCACGTTTGCCGAATGGGCGTGGACTAAATTCGATATAAAACAGAACCACAATGAACTGGCGGAATTGAGTGTTTCCGAAATACATGAGCGACTTGTTAAAGAAACGGCAGCGAAATACAAAGAAAGGGAGATTAAGTATCCTGTTGAATTTGCGATGAATATGGTTTACGGGCCCCAGGGCGCGAATGTATATGCGTTCGAGTCACTTGCCGACTGGGCGAACAAAAAGTATAACGCCGGCTTTTCAGTTGAGCGAATACAGGATACCAAACCTAAACAACTGCATGGGCAATTGCTGGAATTGAGTGAGCGCTTTAATAATGGTGAATTAGAGCGTGAGCTGGACAGTAAGATTTCCAGCTTAGATACCAGCGGATTGGTCAACTGGGCGAATGAGCGATTCGGGGTGAGCCTGACCGAAGATGAACTCGGCGAAGAGGATGAGCGGAAGGAAAGGTTGGCTGAGCTGGGAAAGGAGTTTCTGCGAGCCGAATTGAGCGACCTTGAACGATACGTTTTGATCCAGGTGTACGACAGCACCTGGAAGGACCATCTGTACACGATGGACCATCTGAAAGACAGTATCTGGATGCGGTCGATGGCGGAGAAGGACCCGAAGACCGAATATAAGCGAGAAGGGCACCGGATGTTCCAGGAGATGTTAGGCACTATCGAGGACCGTGTTACCGATATTATCTTCAAGGTGCGTCTTGAGGCTGGGGCCCAGGCGAGAAGCGTCTGGAATGTAAGTCAAACGGCGCACGATGAGGTTGGTCAGTTTGCGATGGCCGAGCGTCAGCGTGCGGCGGCCCAGGCCCCACAGGGTGAGCAAAAAGTGAAGCAGATTCGTCTTGAAAGTCCGAAGGTCGGCCGGAATGAACCGTGCCCATGCGGCAGCGGGAAGAAATACAAGAAATGCTGCGGGAAAAACGTATAGCCCGGATTTGGCAAAAAAATGGTGATGCGGGATTGCTGGTGCCGGGGCTGACCATAACTCAAATCCTGGTTTTTTGCCGGTTTTTGTGAAGAAAATGGGCATAAAAAAAATTTTTCAAAAAATTTTATTTTTTTACTTGACAAGTTCGACAGTTGTAGAATATATTCTACAAGAGTAGAATAGGATAGAAATAAAGGAGTAAAGATATGCCAAAGTCGAGAAAAGTTAAAAAGCCCAACCAACAAAAGCCGCTTGTTGAACTGACCGAAGCGGAATGGGAAATAATGAAGGTGGTCTGGGAAAAACAGCCCTGTACAGCGGGCACTGTCCAGGAAATGCTGGTCAAAAGCAGGGACTGGGCCTACAGCACGGTCAAGACCACAATGGACCGGATGGCTGAGAAGGGAATTCTTACAATTGAAAGAATCCGCAACTTACAGCTTTTCCAGGCGTGTATAAGTGAAGTTGAGGCCAAACGCGGAGAATTTCGTAAGATGCTCAAGCGGGCTTTTGACGGCGCACTTACACCTATGATGCAGTTTTTGATTGAGCATGAAGGACTTTCAAAAAAAGAGGCGTCACAACTGCGTAAACTTGTCACCAGGGCTAAAAAGAGCAAAGACTAACTGTCAACAAATTAAAGATAAGGACAGGGGGTCAAAAAATGAACCAGATAATTAATGACTTATTGATTGTTTTGAACAATACCGGGTCGGGATTCTGCAATCATGCACTGAGCATGTTTGCCCAGTCCGGCGTTTTGATTATCCTGCTGTTAATCATCGATTTTATGCTGCGCAAAAAGGTCCGGGCGGTTTTTCGATATTGTGTATGGATGCTGGTATTTATCAAACTCATCCTGCCTCCAACACTTTCTCTTCCCACCGGAGTTGGTTACTGGTGCGGCAGCTCTCTGTCCCCTAAGAAGATAATGTCGAAACCCATAGTAGATAGTATGTCGACCGCTGAAACCATTGTGCCGGATATTTCTGAAGACTTTGCAATAAACAGCAAACCTGCTCAGGCCCGGCCATTTCAAACCACTCCGGCAACTATTGCTCCGGTTACACCTGCTGTTTCTAATTTGCCCCCTATTACCTGGCAGGCGATAGTATTTCTCATCTGGCTTGTGGGTGCAATCGTATTTTCAGTGTTACTTATTCAGCGTATGTTCTTTGTCCTCGGCTTGATTTCCCAAAGTGAAGCCGCAAAGGGGCGATTACTTGAAACACTGAATCACTGCCGCCTGCAGGTGGGCATTGGCCGTAATGTCGACTTAAAATTATCAAGTCATATACAAAGCCCCGCTGTCTGTGGGCTTTTTAAGCCGATTATTTTGATGCCTACCTCTCTTCTGGAGAAATTATCTAACGATAAGCTAAGGGCAGTCTTAATTCATGAGCTGGTCCATATAAAGAGATGCGATTTATGGGTTAATTTTGCCCAGACTTTTCTGCAAATCATATATTTTTACAACCCATTTGTCTGGCTGGCAAATTCATTGGTTCGCAGGCTTAGAGAGCAGGCAGTCGATGAAACCGTGCTGGTTGCTATGGGTACGGAAGCTAAAAGTTACAGCAATACCCTTATCGATATTGCTGAGATGGCCTTTTTCAAAACCAATTTTGGCCTGCGTCTTATTGGCGTAGCCGAATCCAAACAATCATTACATAGGAGGATTAGACACATGTTAAGCCGACCAATACCAAAATCTGCAAAAATCGGAGTTTTGAGTCTAATTCTGATTATAGCATTGGCCGCCGTTATGCTGCCAATGGCAGGGAGAATTAGAGGAGCAGCTATAGGTGAGAATTCCGTCCAGGATGACATTGACACTCAACTTATGCTGGCGTGGTGGATGACAGCGGTCGAAGAGCCTGTTGCGAGTAAACTGGCCTCAATGTCAGAACCTCTCTCCACCGAGAGCAAGACTTATCGTGCTTACCAGGTCAGTTCAGATGACCTGCTTGAATTGTTCACTCATAATCAGAACTCTGGAGACGTTATTTTCGTCTCTCGCGTATTGCAATGGTTGGATCCCTCGCCAAGATACAGAAGAGCTTCTTCCTGGTCTGATACAGACAATCTAAAACATCCGGTTTTTGTGGGCTATGGAACCGGTGCGGCTGGACCATACAAAATGGATATCAAAACAAATGCGGTTCTATTAGATTTGGAACACGAGACGGTCAGTTGCACTTTGAATTCCGGCTCAAGTATTCAAGGATCGATATTTTTTAAGGGCAGGCTCGAGCCAGATCAGGCATTGGCCTATGTCGCAAAGATGCCGGAAAAAGATAATTCACGACCTTGGCATATCGTAATCTATCAGGCTGCTGAAGTGTCGAATGAACGGGTTTCTTTCGTGCGGAGTATCCAAAATGCACGAGAGTGGGTCAAGTTAGAAGCAAAGCCTGTGTCATCTTTACCTTTTATGGCCACATTGCCCAATGGCGTAACAGTTGAACTGGCCGGCGTTTGTGATTGGCCAACAAAAGGTAAAAGATGCTGGGGACCGGATGGTTCAAAGCTCAAACCGGAAATTTATGCTTTGAAGCGGAATAAAACTCCGGGAGCAGGTGACTATGGTTTTATGTTTAAGGTCGATGGACCCGACGACCTTAACCTTTCCTGGAACAAAATAGAAGGGACGACCAGAAGTGAA
>JAUWLI010000078.1 GCA_030613765.1 Phycisphaerae bacterium | reverse complement strand
GCCATATGGCAGCCCCCCTGCTCGTGCCGCGGAATTATAAAATTGATTGGTGCCTCATATAGTCGGTCAAAAAGCGGCAGAACCACACCACCGGGATAGCCGAACATTGTGTCGACACCCAGTTTAATCAATGTGTCGACTATTATCTCGGCACCGGTCTTGAGAGAGGATTTGTCTTTAGAAGCGGCCGAAGAGCGGGATTTAGAAGCCATTTTGTTATTCCTTTCCTGATAAACGCTATACCGTTATTCCGGCCGATTATGACTCCGCTGGCTCGCTCCGAGGGGCCAATCGCTTTCACCAGAAAAACGATCGAACCGCTCGAAGGTTCAAAGCCATGCCATAATTCCGTAACCACCCGCATTCAGCGAGTGTCTCAGGCCTGTATTTGAATGTTTTCACGCAAATACACAGGTATTATACAACATCTGTCACTATCTATCAACTATTTTTCGGTAATTTGCAAAGCTGTCGATAATAATTTTTGGCTGTTTCCCAAAAGAAGATGTTTCCAAATCAGCAAAAATAGCTGGCTTGCAGGCAAATTATCGGTATAATAGTGATTGGTACTGGTTAATTGCCGTTTGACCGGTTACCAGTTAACTAAAATTAGGAGATTTTTTATGTGTGATCAGTGCAATTGCGGATCAACGAACGCAGAAAACAGCTTTGAAGAAAAGGTCAAGCAGGCGATGGAAGAGGTTCGACCGGCCCTGAAGGAGCACGGCGGCGATGTCGAGCTGGTGGGGACCGATGATGATAATACCGTAAGAGTTCGTTTGCAGGGGGCCTGTCAGGGATGCCCGGGCGCTGCAATGACGATGACAATGGGCATCGAAAGAATCCTGAAGGAAAGAGTGCCTGAGGTCAAACAAGTCGTGGCGGTGGATTAGACGCCTGTTTTATGCCGGTTGTCAATCTGCGGGCTCGGGGAGAATACGGTAGACAGCAATACCCGGTGAGCCTTCGCTGAGTATATGTACTAATTGGCAGGGGCCTATACGCTTTCCTTTGGGAGAGCCCAGTATTTTTATACGGTCCAGCCCCCAGAGTTTGTAGTAAAGACCATCGGGCTTGCCGGTCAATCTCGAATCCCACGCTATAAGGGTGATATTGTGCTTCCTGCACTCCTGTATAAAGGCCGGAAAATCTTTCGCTTCAAGCGGTGGAATATTCACCATATGTTCGAAACGTTCAAGCGGTAAACCGGTGTAAATCCGCATCCAGACGGGCATCGTAGTAATCATTCGGTCATCGTCCTCGGCGTTTTCCAGAAACCAAAGGCCAAGGCGTTTAAAATTGGCGTTGCTTTGACCGTTTCCCATTAATAATCCCGTCGTAGCGGCATTACTGACCACTGACAGAACAAGGAACGCCGGGATAATCAGCCACTTCATAGAAAGTTTGCGTCGCCGTATCAACTGCAATCCAAAAAAGCCCCCAACGGTAACCAAAGATGATATAAGGGCAAGTCGTTTAATCACCGGACAGTACCTTGTTTGGGCGTAGTCCAGTGTCGCGAGAATCTTGACCGCCCACAGGATAAAGATGACCGCTGCAATCAACTGAAGAACGGGTATCAGAAATTTAGGTTTTTGCTTGTCGACGAACCATCGCCAGAATGTAATTGTCCCGTATGCGCTGATAATCAGCCAGGCCCATGCAGCAGGCACGCAAAACCGTGGCAGGCGGTACGGATATATCGCATGTACCATCACGTACGGAATTCCCGCCAGAAGCATTACAATAATTTCCCAGCGTTTTTTAATAACCGCCGCTATGCTCCCTCCTAAGAAAGCTATCGCCAACAGTAAGGATGTCACCGTAGACACTGCCGAGTTCAGTCCCTCCAGGCTCTTGACCTGCCCGGGCCGAGAAGATTGCAGCAGTAGAGCATTCAAAAAAGAACAGATATTGCTCCAGTAAAAGCGTAAATCCGCAGCCAGCTCAAAGGTCCGGTCTTTTGACAGCACCTGGATATAATGGGCGCCTCCCGACTGGCCTCGTAACTGCATCCATGTGATAATCATACAAAGCCCAAAAGGTATCGACGCCAGCGCCGTCATAGTTATTGTCTTGGGCCATTTTCGATTTCGAATCAGGTCAACCAGGGCCACGGCGGGGATGAGGCCGGCCATGTCCCATCGAGAAATAGAGCACAGCATCGCGAAAAAGTAAGCCCATTTTATGTGCGATCTGATACACAGACAGGTAGCGGCAAAAAGTGCCACCAAAGTTAGCTCGGCCAGAGGCTGGCTGCTCATGCGCACCATCCACGGACTGATACAAGCCAGCAGTGCCACCCAGACGGCCGCCCTGCCAAGAAACTCCCTGCCGACAAGGTAAATCAGAACCATCACAGTCGGCAGCATCATGGCGTTGTACAATTCGGTGCCGAAAAGATAACGGTCGGGGGTGGAGAAAAACTGGCCCGCCAGCACGGTAATCAGTGTGAAAAGAGGAGCACGCTTCATTGTGTACGGAATCCGAAAACTCAGCCATTGTTGGCCTATTTGTAAAAATGCGGCAAAGTCCGTATTTGGAAAGATGAAGTGTCCCAGAAAGTGCAGTGAATAGGTAAGTCCAAGGACCACTAAAAGTCCGACGGTGACATATTTAGCCAGCTTTTGATTGTGCTCCGGTTCGATGGCAGACACCTTCATCGGCTTGGGTGCCCTTGTGGTTTTTCTTCTTGGTTTCATTTCCCTTTTTTTCTGCATCGCAATACCTTATGGATAGCACAGTATCGGTAATTTTACTCGGCTCCTGTTTTCTCCAGCTCTATTGTTTGAAACATTCCCACCAGATTATTTATTGCCGACAGTAAAAATTCTACACCTTTAATAAGTGGATACGTAAACGATGGCGCCATTTGACGCAGCGTCAGACCGCCGCTAAGCAAATATCGCAGGGGTGTGTGATTGCGCATTCTTACAATTCGCAGTTCCGGAAACTCCTTTTCGAAAATCCCGCGGTCGCGCGAAAAAATTATCCACGGCATCGCGCCGTTTCCATGCGAGACAGGCCCGGATTTTTCCAAGCCCCACTGTGCCTGCGGGTCAAAAAGCTCGTGATGAAAGTTCTTATAGATGAACCTCGCCCACAATGTGTTGGCCGGTTCAATCATAACGATTTTGCCGGCGGGCTTAAGACACCGTATGGCCTCCTTGAAGAAGCCCCCTGGCTCGGCAATGTGATGGAGGACGTCGAACATAAAGAAGGCGTCAACACTGCTGTCTTCGAAGGGCATGTCAAGGGCCGAGAAGACCCTGTCGACATTCGGCAGTTCGAGAATGTCGGATGTAATCACGCCTTCGATTACCTCTTTAATAAAACCTCCACCGCTGCCAAGCTCAACGAGCACTTTCTTTTCAGGTTCGGGTGTCCCCTTTCCAAATTCTTTATAAAAATCAATATATAGTTTTTTCAGAAACTGCTTTTTCTGTACAATCTCGGCGTGCAGCAGGGTGGTGGCGGGGTCGTCGAGGTCTTTAATACACCTTGTCTCCGGCAGCTTGAGCCATTCAATCACGCTCATGGTTATTTAACGTGCCTTTCCGAGCCATTTAATTTTCTTAAACGCTATCCAGCTCATCTTGAGCAGCAGCCAGCCGTGTCTGAAGCGGCTGATATTTGTCGTTCCGTAAGTTCTTGCCCGGTATGTCACCGGCACTTCGACGACCTTGAAGTTTTGCTTTACCGCTCCGAAGATAAGGTCAAAATCTCCAAAGGGGTCAAAATCCCCGAAATAAGAACGGTGGGCCGCTATCAGCTCGTAGTCTTTCCTGAGTATCATTTTCGTGCCGCAAAGCGTGTCTCTGAATCTTTGGCCCAGCAGCCAGCTAAACAACGAGCCGAAAAACTTGTTTCCAAGATGGTTTATAAAGCGCATTGCCTGTTTTTCCATTGGATAGACAAGCCGCGAGCCGTTAATGAATTCGCCTTTGCCGTCGCGCAGCGCCCTGAAGAATTTCGGCAAATCTTCCGGAGGGGCTGTCAAGTCCGCATCCTGGATAACCAGAACATCCGCTGTTGAAGCGGCAAATCCTTTCCTGACGGCGTCCCCTTTACCCACTCCGTCTCCCTGGGGGATCAGGCGAATTTTGCGCTCCGGATGTTCCTTGATGTGGCGTTCTATCTCGTCGGGCGTGCCGTCAGTGCTGTTGCCGTCGACGAAGATTATTTCTGTTTCCCTGCCCATTTTGGGCACCCGTGTTACAACGTCTTCAATATTACCACGCTCGTTTCTGCAGGGCACTATTACGGATACGGACAAATCCTCATCTTGCCGGGCTTTGGGTACAGGACGGGCTACCTGAAGATTGACTAAGTTAAAAAATCGAATTCCCGGTATCAAAGAAAGAAAATAATTACACAGTATCGTCAACGGCGGTATGCGCTTCGGCATCAGCAGGAAAGAATCCGTTCGAATCACCTCGAAGTTGGTCAGCGTGAGCAGGTTTGCAATGTCTTGCGGCGGAAGCCAGTTCTGGTAGGCAAGGGGCCGGCGAATCCTCAAAAGCGAGCCCAGCCGTAAAATCCATTCCCAGAGATAATTGTAATAGGTTATTACTATCCGTGTGCTTTCTGTAGTTAAAGGATGCACGCACTCCAGGACCTGCTGAATATCGTGCCATCGGCCGAGCGAATTACAGATGAGAACGTAATCGAATTTCTCATCGAGATTCAATTCATGCGGGTCCACCGTATGGAATTTCAGATGTGGAAATCGTTTTTTGGCCGACTCGATGGCTTCCGGGTCCGCATCGACCCCGACACCGTAGGAAGGCTCAACCGCAGCAAGAAGGTCTCCGCATTCACAGCCGACGTGCAGGACCCTGCTGTTTGGGCGAACTATGAATTTATAAATCCTGTTCAGCCACTTATAATAGTACGCATTATGTTTTCGCCAGCGCAATAGTCGCTTTTCGTTTGGGGTCTCGTCCGCTCCCCTGGTGACATCCGTTTGCGGCGGTTGAGAAGTTTTACTCGTTGCTTCATCCATAAACTCAAGACCTCAAATGTTTGGAGATGCTTTCGGTATCGGGTTTTTCAATTATACCCTTTTCAGTGATAATAGCCGTTATTTTCGACGCATCCGTAACATCAAAAGCAGGATTATACACGTTTACGCCGACAGGAGCAATTTGCGTTTTTCCAAGTGTTGTTACCTCTTCAGCGGCTCTTTGCTCGATAGGTATTTCTTCGCCGCTTTGAATGCTCAGGTCAAAAGTGCTCGATGGTGCCGCGATATAAAACGGTATGCCGTGTTCTTTGGCAAGTATGCTCACGCTGTAGGTGCCAATCTTGTTTGCTGTGTCACCGTTTGCAGCGATTCGGTCGGCGCCGGTTATCACCGTGCTGATATGTCCCTGTTTCATCAGCCACCCTGCCATATTGTCGCAAATAACAACTACATCGATGCCCGCCTGTTTCAACTCCCACGCCGTCAACCGGGCTCCCTGCAGCAAAGGCCGGGTCTCGTCTGCATAAACCTTGAATTTCCTGCCTTTTTTATGCGCCTCGAACATAAGCGACAAAGCCGTCCCCTGTCCCGCGGTCGCAAGCGCCCCGGCGTTGCAGTGCGTCAGGATTCCACTGCCGTCCGTGATAAACTTCTCTCCGTTTTCTCCAATCCGCTGGCACATCTCCACATCTTCCTGATAGATGGCGTTCGCCTCGGTCAAGACAGCCTCTCGCAGTGCCCGCAACTTTGCCTCCGGATTACCTGCAACACATTCCCCAGCGCTTTGCCTCACCCTCTCCAGCGCCCAAAAAAGATTTACGGCTGTCGGACGCGATGACGCTAAGTACTCGCAAGACTTTGCTAAGGCCTCAAGTCCCCGTTCCAAATCATCTGTCTCAGTCAACTGCTGCATACTCAGAACTGGCCCGTAAGCAGCCGAAACACCTATCGCCGGAGCGCCGCGCACGGCAAGCGTTTTTATTGCTTCGTAGAGCTGCTCGGTATCCCGGCATTGCAGTTTAACAAATTCACCCGGAAGCCGTCGCTGGTCTATAAGCTCCAAAAAGCCGTCAACATCGCCAACCCATTTAAGTGTTTGAAAATACATTATTGAGACTCCCGCGTCCACTCGACAAGCAATAGTGGTTCTGCATTTATGACAAAATCAAAAATTCGATTGGGCCCCATTGGATCAGGTGGCCCAGGCATCGTCCCTCCCATCCCCCCACGTGGCCCCATTGGCCTATCTGGCCCTGTGTCTCCCTCTGGCGGGCGCATCGCTGGCTCCAAGCCTATACTTTCCTGTACCTCATTCCGCCTTCCGCCGGGAAGTTTAATTTTCTTAATTGTGGTTAATCTGTCACGTTCCGATAACTGCTCTTCATAGTCCCTAATTTGTTCCTCACGGCCAAGCAAGTACACCGTGCGTTCTTCTCCCGCCCACGTCCAAACATCATCGCAAAACGCCTCGAACCGTTCCCTATCTGCAAAACCTGCATATTTGAGCTGCGCTTCGACATTCCTGACCGTTCTCGTTGGTGGCATTGCCCCTTCTATATCCGGACGGAACATACTTCGCGGTGCCAAGTGAGTACTCCTCAGAACCGATGCGTCCAGCAGCCGCCAATAACCAATGAAGTCAAGATGCTGACTAATCCCTTCGCTGGCTATTACAATGCTGCCCGGCTCAACGCTCTCCTCAAGCTCGCCCGTCACATGAGCAAGAACCCCATTTCTTTCCTTCAGCCCATGCATCTTCCGCACAGATTGTGGAAGACCCCACCAGATATTCACTCCCAGAACCAAAAGACAAGCAACGTGCGCCGACCGGATGTGTTCCTTCGCAAGCACGCACAACAGCCACACACTTGCAATCGTGTAAATGTAGAAAGTCGGTAGAAAGTACCGCATCGATTGTCCATCAGGACCCCAGAAAAATGACATGTACAAAACACTCACCGGCAGTATGAGCAGAGCAAAGAGCACACCGCGCTTCCACGTTCCACGACGAGCGCACATTGCACCGATACCAACAACTCCCAGCCCGAATACTACACCGCATCCTTCGCTCATCAGTTTCTGCAAGTATTCGAACGAGTACCTCGCAAAATACTGCCAGCCAAAAAAACTACTCTCATCGTGCATCAAGCCATAACCTGTTCGCCAAAATGCACCGAAAGCGAGTTGATTCCGGAAACACGAAAGACCAATCGGAATAGCAGCACCGATTATCCCCAGCGCCAATGAACGCAACGATGCTCTATCGCTACGAAGATTGAACAAAACGAAAAATCCAACGCCAGGCAAAAGCAAAACCTCAGCGTACCTCACACTCGGTATCATGCCGAGAAAAATACCTGCAGCAAACGCCCACCAGGCCGATCGACTTCTCATCCACTCGGTCACAAAATATAATCCCCAAACAAAAAGAAAACACGTCGCCGAGTGAGAATCTCCGAAAAGAGCATGTTCGTTTGCGAAAGGATTAACCGCCATCAGCGCCACCGCCAATAGCCCCCAGCCTTCACCAACCCACAACCGGCACAGTAAAAACAATCCCAACAGCGACAGACTCGCCAATACAGGATTAATCCATAGCGTGGCCTTGGGACCCAAAACCGCGTAAAAAGGCGCCTTTATCACGGAAAGCCCCGGCGCATGAGTGCAGAAATAACGGTTTTCTTCTGCATGCCGCCAGTGAGGCCCAAGGTACTGCAAAACCGATTCCGGCTCAACGTACGTTTTCCCTTCTTTAGCAAGTAGCTTAGCCTGCACAAAATAGCTATGGGCATCTGGTGTTGAAATGGCCGGCTCAAAATGGACCGCAAGAAAAATAAAGTGGGCCCCCACGAGAAGAAAGGCAAGTAGAATGAAAGCGGCTTTTCGCTTATGTTGAATACCACCCACTTCCGTTTTGTTTGAAGTTGCAATATTGAAAGAAGTACCCATATTATGTTCTCGCATGTCTGCTATGTGCTATCGACTATCCATTGTCAGGAGCCATAGATTTTTCCTTCCCTGTAATCCTGCCACGCTAACTCGAACGCCTTGCCCAGGGTCGGCACCGGCCTCGGTTCTATAGTGTTGCATCGGAACAAGTCGGCTTCGTCCGGGTCGTATTCAATCTGCAATATCGAATTTCGCAACTGCTCTTGCTCAGGTTTGAACTTCAAAGTTTGGCCGGTCGTTTTGTTGGCAATCTCGGGATGAATTTCGGTCCCGTCATCGGCAACGACAAGGTGCGAACCCCGCGACCCACTGCCGAGTTGGAGTAATTCAACAATCGCCTTAAGGAAAGCTGCGCTGGTTAAAGCAAGATGTTCGGCCTGGATTGCCGTTATCACCCCTTTAGCATTTTTTAATTTGAATCCCTGCTGCTGTATATCTTTATAAAGCTGGATCGCTTCCGCTAAAGCTCTGCGGCCGTCTTCCAACTCTCTTATATGGCCCGCTGATGCCGTCACACGGCTTTGAATCTTCTCGATTACTTCTTCCGGCACTAAACCGGATGAGCTTTTGTAGCCTTCGAGTTTGACAACAAGCTGAGTTAACTGCCGGTCAATCTCGGCTTGGTTGTCAGAATAATCAGGTGCGTCGGGGCCATAAACGTTTGCAATGTATTCAGCCGCTCGCAGTCCGCCTGTCTGACCGGCGTTCAGGGCCGAGCCACCCGGCCGCTTGACGCCGTGTGTCCCGGCCATCTCGCCGATTACAAAGATCCGCCCTATATTGGACTGCCACCATTTGTCCACGGCAAAACCCCCGTTGTTGTGCTGGGCGCAAACCGCAATCTCAAGTGGCTCCGAGTATAAATCAATACCGTTTTCGCTGTAAATTTCGATTGCAAGGGGATTCATGCCGGCCAAGCGCTCAATCGGTGTGCCTTGAAGCGCGCCTGTTTTTTTCAGATACTCTTGTGCTTCAGGCTCAAGGTTGTCAATGTCGAACTCCTTCATCGAATCGCTGCCGACCGGATTGTGCAAAAAATCCATAAAGACCCGCCTGCCATTTTGCCTTTCTCTAAAAACCAGAATATCAATCAGCGAGGACTGGTGGCCTGAAATACGCTGCGGGTCAAAAGGCCATTGATACCCTTTAAGAAAAATATTCGTTGCCATCTTGCTCATTGACGGGAAGAAATCCGCCAAAAACTCACTTTCATCATTCCCATCGGCATCGGTGCTGAATATTCGCGGGATTGCCTGCATATAGGTACCCGAGACATTCCAGCGAAACTTTATACTGGCAAGTCCAAACTGTGATTCGGTAAGGTTTTCACCAATCAGGCCGGCCTGTAATGCAAGGCCGTGGATGCCAACTTGGCCTTTTGGGTAAACGCTGGTTTTATAAAGCGCGCCTGGACCGCCCGCAGCCAAAACAAGATTGGAACAGTAGAAAACGTTTATGGGTAAATTGCCCTCTCCAATTTTGGATTTGTCTATTGTAACAACCGCTGCGATTTGTTTTGATTTGCCGCCGCCGATTGTTAGTAAATGTGCAGCCTCCTGCTGGTCTATTATTTGAATTCCATACCTGCGTACCTGTTTCTCTAAACATTCGCTCATAAACCTGCTGGTCTTTGGGCCGGCTGAAGTTGCCCGTTCGTAAGGATCATGATCGGTCTTGTAACCGCAGTAACTTCCAATTGGGTCGTGGGGGAAGGGAACGCCTGCCTGCACCAGATGATAAAATTCGCGAAGCGAGCCGATTGCCTCAGCAAGCGATAAGTCACCGTGGCAGCAGCCCGCGGCGGTCAGACTTTTCGCAAACTCCTCGGCACTGTCGGGCACATCCGGGCTGGTACCCATTTTGTAATAGGTCTGCTTATCGGAGCCGCTCATCCGCGATGCGCCCCGGCCGATTCCCGCAGTCACCACGGCAATCCTTTCCTGCGCATTCTCAACATCTTTTTGTGCCATGAATTCATAAAGATGCACCGCACAGTTCATACCCGCGGCCCCGGAACCCACAATCACCGTGTTGTACCTGTGAATATTAACGCTCTGATTTGCTATTTGCCTTGTTTCCACAGTGTTTAATTTACCTGTTTAACTGATTGTTTAATAATTTCGGTTTCACAAAATCATCGGCCATTTCCCGAGGCAGGATTCGCACATTTCCTTCTTTATCACAGAAGTAGAGAATTGATTCGGATGGCTTCCTGCCGTGACCGTCAGCCCAGAGCCCGTAGAAATCAGGATGGGCGTTTACGGGCTCTCTGGCGTACGTATGGTTGCGGGGACTGTCTTTAGTAAGTTCTCTGCTTTTTTCCCACGTGCT
>JAUWLI010000114.1 GCA_030613765.1 Phycisphaerae bacterium | reverse complement strand
TTCTCCTGCCGGTGACGCTCAAGTTCTTCTTTCGCAGCTTTCAGGTCTTTTTGGAGTTTCTTGCGTTCGTTGCCCGTTGCTCTTCTGGCCGAACTCGCTAGGTTCCGTACTTTGCGTTCCAGGGAATTACGCCGCCCGCTGGTCTTGGCATACGCCGAGCGGTCCATAGCCACGAGTTCGCTTCCTGTTGCCAGGTAAGCCATCTCACCTACTACTGTGAGTCGCCGGCCCGGGAACCAGGCAAAGCCCCTTCGGCCGGTCTTCTGGTCAAGGGCCAGCAGATGGTGCTGCGTACCCGTATAAATTTGCTCGTCAGCTAACAACGCGTACGTACCACCGATGACCCCTCCCGACTGCTCATCTCTCCAACCGTACTTACGGTCAAAGACTATCTTACCAGTTGCGCGGTCGAAAGCGACTGGTAAAGATCTGCCGGATGGCACAAAGAACTGCGTCTTGTTGGCCAGCAGGTATCCCTGTGGCGTAAATTCGTTGCGGCCCGCGGATTCGGCGCTGATAGTATCGTTTTTCCAAACGATTGTTCCGTCCTCAGCGCGTAAGGCCCACAGATAAACGTTCTCGTGCGGGAAGATTCCCGCTCCAAAATAGACAATCCCTTCGTCGACAAGCACTCCGGTTCGAATAGGCCAGCGTGAAATCATCTTTCCATTGCCTAAAAGTTTTTCATCGTTTGGCCCTCCGCGTTTTTTCCAGAGCAGTTGTCCATCGGCCGCTTTCAGACAGTAAACAAAACCGTCATCAGAACCAAAGAACACCCGGTCTTTCCAGACTGTCGGTGCCAGGCGGATCGGCCCGTCGGTAAAGAAGGACCAGTGTTCTTCGCCCGTGGCCGCGTTGAGAGCGTAGACCTTGTTGTCTACCGAAGAACCGAAATAGACCACGTTATCAACTACCGCTACCTGGAGGGCGTCATCGAAATTGACTCGGTGGAGCATTGTGACCCCTTCTCTGGGGCGTTTGGCCGGTTCCGACCATGCCGGGCGAGGAGGATGGAACGATGTGTAAATCCAATGCAGTGTCAGTGGTGCAGCCATCGATTCGCCAGTGCAGCCCGTACGCGCGTTATCGTGGCGATAGGTTGGCCAATCCGCTGCTCTGGCCGCCGTAGCAACAAGAAATAGGCTTAAGAATAGGCACAAATTCAAACGAAAGGGCTTTGAGATTACCATTTGAGTCCTCCATATCTTAATTTTTTTAAGAAATTACTTATATCCTCAATCAGATATAAACAGTAAAATCACTGCCTCACTCCGAGGGTGAAACAAGTCCTCGTGAATTAAAAAGCGAGTTTTTCACTCTAAAAAAGAGCCTTTTGCCCCGCAAGTATACCAAATCTCACTCAAATTACAACAAAATAATGGCTTACATTTAAAGCTGTATTCATGAACAGTTTATTTGACAAACTATTCCAAATCATGGATAATAATAAAAGAAATGAGAAATCCAGATTTTGGAAGAATAAGCGGTGCGTTTAGTTGTAAAACAAAAGAATGGCCAGGCAAGAGAATTTCAATTCACCAAGGGGCCTATTTCCATAGGCAGGGCGGCTAACTGCCAGATTTTTTTGCGCGATAGATCAGTCTCAAAACAGCACGCAATAATCTCTGCCACAGGTGATGGGAAATGGATTGTAGAAGACCAGGGATCGGCAAACAAATCGTATCTAAATGATGAGGAAATCCATAAAGCTGAAATTAAAACCGGCGATTGTCTTCGTATAATTGATTTTACCATCGAAATCAATCTCAAAGATAATGCCGATGCTAACAAACCGATACATTTGGAAGATACATTTCATCTGGAAGCTGCACTTGCAATACCACCTCACGAGACTGTAGTAAGAAAAACAGACGCCGGACACGCGCCTGCTATGAGATTAGCAGCTACAAGAATAACGGATTTTTCGCAGGCGACTGAGGCAATCTGTGGAGCAGACAGTTTTGAAAAATTACTATTTGCCTTAGTAAATACTGCGTTAAAGCAGTTCGATGCACTTCATGTCTGGTGTGCTTTAAGAAAACAGCCGACTGGGGCGATGCCCTATCAGTTAGGCAAAAAACGAGACGGACGGAAAATAAAGCTAAGTGAAATAAAACTTCAGTCAAAGATCGCCCAGGCGGTTAAAAAAGGGCAGTTCCTGGTCTTACCACGGGTTTCCGCCCAGGTGGAGGAAGAGGAAGCTATACGCTCTGCATTGATAGCGACCATTATGCGTCCGTATGGTTGTTATGGAGTGATTTATATTGACAACGCCATGAAAGACAAGCACTACAGTCTCAGCGATTTGGATTATCTTATGTTGGTTGCTATGCACACTGCAGCAGTACTCAGGAACTTTCTGAAAGAATGAATCAAGCCAACTGCGATTTTTACGTTCTCGCAATATTTTCCAATTTATTCACTTGTATTCCCAGTAAAGGTATCGGCACCGTATTTATAAGTAACCGGTAGCCGACACAATTTCCGTCCCACCCCTTTCAGACTTCTCTTCTGCTTTAAATCAGTAAATTTACATTCAGTTGTCCATAAATGATTCACATGTCCTCGTTTGCGTTATTTTCATATCTCCTTGGCATCATGCCGCGACGCATGCCATTGTGGGGCATATTGGGTCTGTCTGGGCGTCGCCCGGGGCCGAAGGGCCCGGGCCCCCTACGCATGCGTTCCTGCGGGCCTCCACGGTGTCGGCCTCCTTCGCCCGGTCCCCTTCCGGGAGGACGGAACTGCCGCTGAAGACGTTGGAACCTCCGCTGCCAGATTTGCTTCTGTTCTTCGGAGAGCACCGCAGTGATATCTTCATTCATTTGCCCCAGGGTTTCGTCGATCTCCAAGCGGGCATTGGCGCGGATATCGTCAAGCTTCTGCATATGCCCTTGCAGGATGGGCTCGATCTCTTCGCGCTGTTCGGGAGTAAGGTGCAAGCAGCGCTCCAGGTTAGGCAGTAGGCTTTTGACAGCAATTTCCGGAGGCCGTAGGGGTCTGGTTAGCCTGTGGGGCGGGGCCACAATCATTATCGAGGCGGCGCCGATGACGCTGCCGGCCAGCAGGATGACCAAGCCGAAAAGGGCCATTCGCCGGCGATGTAATCGTCGCATATAGTGTGTGGTCCGATTGTCGGTTGTTTCTGTTTGTTTCATTGTATCACCCATGCAATTGCCTGTGATATTTCAAATAACGGGTCAACCCACGTGTAGTAGGCAACGATTGCCAGTACCGTGGCAGGGACGGCTGCTGCTGAAGAAAGCACAGCCAGCCACATCAAAGGCCTCTCCGTAATTCGGTCGAGGCGGTCTTGTTCGGCGGTGAGGATTGCGATCACTCGACCGGCTACATCTACGCCAGGAGGTGTTTCGCCGCGGGCTCGTGCTGCCAGAATTTCAAATCGATCTTCGTTTCTCATATTATGTTCTCCTTTTCCGCCTCGGTAAAAAGCTTTTCTAATTTCTTTCTCGCACGCCACGTCTGGACCTTGACCATACTTTTGGTCCATCCTGTCCGTTGGGCAGTTTCGGCCACATCGCATTCCTCTATGTAGCGCAGGGTCAGGACCAACCGATCGCGGGGCGGTAGTTGTCCAAGTAATCGGTGAACTAACGCGGCCGCCTGGCTGGCATCGATATTCTCCCCGGAGTCACAAGGCAACTGGTCCCATTCCTCCACCGTGAAGCTTTCTCTATTCTTCTGGCGGTCAATCTGTTTCCAGTAGCGATACCCAACGCGAGTGGCGATTCGTGAAAGCCAATGAACAAAAGGTGCTTTTCCGCGGTAGTGGCCGAGACTCAAGTATGCCTCGACGAAGACGTCCTGCACAAGTTCCTCATGTACACGGCGATCTCGGCTGAAACGCCACAACACTCGTCCGATGTACTCCTGGTGCCGCTCAATCAGTCGCCGATACGCCTCTGGGTCGCCCTGAAGGCTTTGGCGAACATCCTCAACGCCCATTGCAACATGCACCGTGGCATCCTCCCTGTTTTCTGATGTGGACAATGACTCTGTGGCCCGGCGTACCAGTTCGGCCAAAAGCCCTTCTACTTGAAGCCTAAGAGCCGTGCCCGGGGAAATTGGGAAAACTATATATTGAGGATATACTACCATACGCAACTTTTCAATTCAATTTCTGTATACTTTTCAGCCCATTTGCCGCCTTGCTATGGGAAGAGAACCCCGTCGACAAGCGGTTCATCGGCGGGGTCTCGATATTTATTAGTATTCCTTCCTTGTTGCGTTGCTCCCGACATATTGTTTCAGCAGGAGCGTTGACGTTCATTCGTTAGGTTCCAAGTCCTGATCCATGCCCCGGAAACCTGGGCCTCGACCCATACCCATACCCATACCTTGGAAGCCTTGGCCTCGTCTGCCCATGCCTCTGTGTGGCATCGGAGGACTTGGCTGGTCTACATCTTCGCCAGGTCCACCGCGACCTGGTCTTTTTATACCTTCAGGTGGTCCACCCGGACCTGGCCTGCCCATACCTCTACCTCGGAAACCTTGGCCGGGTCTGCCCATACCTTCGGGAGGGCCACCCGGGCCTGGCCTGTCCATGCCTCTGGGGCGAAGACCCGCGCCCCGCATACCCATCCCACCTCTTTGTTGCATAAATAGGCACTGGTTGCCCATCATACCTTTGCGCTGCATTCCCTGACCTCTGCCGCCTTGCATTCTCTGACCTCTGCCGCCTTGCATTCTCTGGCCTCTGCCGGCACGCATTCCCTGGCCTCTGCCGCCTTGCATTCCCTGGCCTCTACCGGCACGCATTCCCTGGCCTCTACCGGCTTGCATTCCCTGGCCTCTGCCTTGAAAGCCCTGACCACATGGACCCAAACCTCTGCCTTGAAAGCCTTGGTCCCATCTGCCCATGCCTCTACCTTGACTGCCTTGGCCCATTCTGCCCATACCCGCGCCAAACGCAGGGCCGCGATTTCCACCGCGACCTCGACCACCGCGAGCAGCAAGTGCCTGCGTGCTCAACACCAGCACGGCCAGCAGAATTAGAATCGCTACTTTACATCCTGTCTTCTTCATTTTCAGTTCCTTTCTCTACATCTGTGATTTTGTTGCGTTTTCGTGCCCCTACAAAGGCACTTCTAACAGGATAGTGGATGCTTACGCTGAAAGGTTACACCTAATGGAAGAATTTCTTGCAAAGACGAGATACCGAAGCCTTTTTAAGTCTTGAGATCGAAGTTTATTCGCGCCTTCGCGGCAAACTTGTCTTCGTCAATTTTCAGGCCGAATCCCGGCGCATCCGGGACGCTGGACGAGCCGTTCCGGATTTCGTACCCGTCCGCGATGAGTACCGCAGTAGAAAGGGGATCATGTTCAGCCCTATAGAAATTGGTGATAGCACGACCAACATGCAGCTGCATATAATAACCAACGAGAGAGCCCCAGTTGTGAGGGGCTACTCGCAATCCTTGAGGCCTGCACCAGTCGGCCTCGGTCAGGATGCCTTCAAAGCCAAAGCGATTCATGTCCCCCTGAAATACATCGATTGCACGAGCCTTGATGAATGGTTTGTAAGCATCCAGTTTGCTCTGAGTTTCTCCGTCTGCAATAAGGGTTTTCCAGCCATGCTGACGTATAAAACGCTTAAGTTCCAGATATGTCTCTATGTGCTCTGGAAACATTTCTTCCAGGAAGGTAAAATTATAGTCGGGTAGCTCCTCCATGAGCCGTTTAGTCTTCGCCAAATCATAACCGTTGTTGGCATCCACTCCGACGAGGACCTTGGGCCCGGCGTGCTGGCGGATGGTTTTCAGTACCTCCACATCACGAGCGTAACCTTCTTTGGGCTGCATCCACTTGGCTCCTCGCCCGATTTTCACTTTGAAAGCGCGATGCCCAATAGCCATCCCCATATCGATTTCTTCTTTGAACCGATCCAATGGCTTGTTTGTATATTCTTCAAGTAAGTCGCTGAAGTAAATCGAACCGTCATAAACAGGAACCCGTTTAGGTCCTGCTCCGCCCAGCAATTCATAAACTGGCTTTTTCAAAACCTTCCCAATTAAATCCCACAGCGGCATCGTACCGGTACCCATCGGGCAGATCATCCTCCGATTTGAACTCGTGTAAAACTCGAATGGATTCTTTCCTAACAGTTGGGCAAGTTCCTTTTTTCCTGCGCGACAGTTACCGATTCCTTCCAGGCCAACATTCGTGAAAAGCCGAACCATCCGGTCGGTTGCTCGTCTGCCGTGCACATCGAGCCGCGAGTTCTTGCCGACCAGTTTTGAACGTTCGCTAACCAGATCGAAACCGACAATTCGTGTGATCTTAAGGTCGCTTGGTATTTCTTTGGCCCAACTCCATAAGGGAAGAAAGGTGGTACTAACCGCCGCTTTAAGAAATTCACGTCTTTTCATAATAAATCCCAAAGTCAAAGATTAAAGCTCGCTCTTGGTCGATATCGTCAAGACCTGCAATTGCTTTTCCGGCCAACCAAGTTTGTTGGCAACGGCTTGTGGGAACTGCCATCCGGATTCGTCTTTCTGATAGAGTCTTACCCGGCTGTATTCGGCTGCCATTGCCACGGCCTGTGGCATATCCAGATACCGCAGCACGTTGAGGAAGGTCGGCCCGTCACGGTGTGAGTTTGGTAGATCCCATAGGTCAAGCCGGGCAATACCGGGCTCAAACAAGGAAGCGTACAAAACGATGCCGGTTATGTTCTTTTTGCCTCGCAGTTGTATCGGTGTGTCACTCAGCGAATCGATTGTCCGTACTGCCTGAATCGCGCGTCGCACGTCCCACACCCTCATACCGTCAAGTGTTTGTCCCAGCAGCATAAACCGTCGACGGATTTGTGTTTGCTTGCGTTCATCCGGATTCCAGGCAGTCGGTCCGATGCCACGCGGTGCAAAGTATGCCATTACACGTTTCGTATTTTTGAAAAACTCTTGTTTACTCTTGAAAGCGTTATTATCTACCTCTGGCAGTGTCTGGTCGTTTAGTTCGTTGGCAAATCCCACTCGCATAGCAGCCAACCATTCTTTCCATCCCCGTTCATCTAACACATCAAACATAACCATCTCCGCCTTTTTGAGCCCGGCACGATGAGCCGTGTACAATCGCAGACGAACGTGTGGCTGGCTTGTAAAATCGTATGTGCTAAAGCGAATGCCGTGTTTCTCAACAGAGAATACGGGTTTTATGTCGAGCGGACCTGCATCCGCTTCAGAAGGCCAGCCGCGAAACGACTTTTCCCGAAGAGATTTCATCCAGGTCTTGCGCTGCTTTTCCCATTCGCCGGCTGATTGCGGCACCGATGGCGGAGGGGCCTTGGCAACAAATGATTCATGTATCTTGGTGTTTATCTGGTCGGCAGGCAGCTTGTCGAAAACCTTGAGCTGCTCCGCCTCGAAAAAAGCCACGGCCGGCTTGTCAATAAGCGGATTCTCATCCTTTAGAAAACGATTAAACCATACAAAGGCATGGATGCGCATTTCCTGAGTATCTTTGTGTGGTCCTTCGGTTATGTGCAGACCCAGGTTCTTCTCGGCGTTGTACAGCCTGTAGATATTCCGCACTTTTTCATGCAGCCGAACGACACCGTCTAATGGGAAAATATTATCTTTGTCGCTATTGGAGATAAGAAGCGGTCGGGGTGCAACAATCGCAGCCAGGAGAGGGTAATCCCACCGGTAAGTATTGACAATGTACATACAATCGCAGTGTCCCTCAACACAGCCAAACACAACGTGATTTTGAAGGTCTGTAATGCCAGCTACAGGCACAGCTACCTTGATACGTTCGTCGAGGGTCGTAATCCACCAACTGTACGCACCGCCGCCGGACCTTCCGGTAACGCCAATGCGGTCCTTGTCCACTTCTTTGCGCGTTTCAAGATAATCCAGAGCACGAATACAGTTCCATGCTTCGACGCTGGCAGAAGTAAAGCCTCGGCTGTTCCACCACCACATCTTATATCGGTACGTGCCATGATGGATGCCTTCAATCTCACCGAGTTGCAGCGTGTCAATGATAAAACAGACGTAGCCATGTCGTGCAAACCAGGCTGCATGGTGCTGATACCGGGCCTTGTTCCCATAGCTGATACCGTCTTTCTTGATACGACCATGACCGCATACATAAAAAACCGTCGGCGCCGGCTTTTCAAGACCTTTCGGTATGTATAAGTTGCCCGTCACATAAAGTCCGGGCCGAGATTGATAATGAATCTTCTCGACGGTAAACTCATCGTGCTCAACCTTGCCGGTTATTACGGGCTTGAGGTCAGTCTTTTCCGGCAGCGGGTCAAGCCCAAGCATCTCGAACAGTTG
>JAUWLI010000050.1 GCA_030613765.1 Phycisphaerae bacterium | reverse complement strand
CGAATTTTCCTCTGTTGCGGTCCGGTGCTTCACGAACCAGAGCATTCTTTACATTATGTGCCACGCCCGGCTGAACGAAAATCTCCAGCCCCCCATCCTTGATCCGCCATGTTTTCGAATTTTCCCGCAGCCAGCTCCAGCCTTTATCCAGCTTGCCTTCGAAGTCATCCTCAAAGATAACGGGTTCCCGGCTAACCTGGGCCTTGATAATCTGTGTCAGCACAATATTTCGATAACTAACTCCTGAGTGGTCACCCTGTAGATAGATAGGCCCGGGCTTGAATTCATCCGACGACAGCGCGCCGCCCGTGCATCCAAGAAGCGGCTGGTTATCAATAATAACCTTGCCGTTGAGTTTTACTGTAACGTGCCTGTCCAGGAGTGTAATATTCATGGTCTGCCACTGCCCGGCCGGCTTCTCTGCACTCACCGTTGGAGTAATTCGGCTGTAAATACCTCCCATATTATGTGAATCGAGACCCTTGCCATAAGTATCGCTGACCTGCACCTCGTAGATACCCCGCAGATAAACACCGCTGTTGCCTCCCCTGGGGACATTCACTTCTAATTTCAGGTTAAAATCCTCGAACTCATCTACTACCGTCCGAAGGTTGCCGTAGGAGACATGGGGTTTGCCTTTTTGCTGGACCGGTTTGTTGACAAGCACGCCGTCTTCGACGGACCATCCGTTAGTCTGGCCGGGATTGGTCAGCTTCCACCCGTCAAGATTTTTACCATTGAACAGTACAATCTCTTTGCCGTATTCGGCCCAGGACAGGTCGGGCCTGGGCGGCAGGGGGGGAATCCTCTTGCCAGTGAATTCACTGCGGCTTGCGCCTTTTCCGTTTCTGTTGGGACGGATGTGTATCAACTCCATTGTATCGCCCAAGACTTTGGCCATAATCAATTCCGTTAACGTTTGCGTCCTGACCACTTTGCCGCCGGCGTCTTTGCGTTCAACCCTGTGATTACGTGTAACAATAAGGTTTTCCCCATCCACGACGACAAAGTCCACGGGGACCACACTTCCACCTCCCCACAGGATGCTGGCATCCAGATAGCCTTCTTTCTGTTCAACACTTAGCCAGCCTGCACCTCCGCCGGGGATGGTCAACGCCCATCGGCCGAGGTAGGGATTTTCGGATTCTGCGGCCTGAAGAGATACACAACAGCTCAATAAGCCTAAGAGAACCAACGCGTAACGAATGCTTTTATTCATAACAGGGATCCTTTCAAAAAATCTTAATATATTGCATTAAAGCTGAGATTACCCGTGTCTCCTTACCCAGCTACGCTGCCGGGCCATATTTGCATTAAAATATCAGATTTGCATTAAACAGTCAAGCCCCCAAACACCTGGCCGGCATCAATTGACGCAATGAGTAATACTATGTCCTCGGTCGCCCCTACGTCAGCTTCTTGTGCGTGAACCTTTTTGCGGTTGGTCCTGAGTAGTCAGCGACTATTTGGCCGCTGCCGAGAAGCTTCCATTTATAAATCACGAGGCCTTCCATGCCAACCGGCCCGCGTGCGTGTATTTTGTTAGTGCTTATTCCGAGTTCGGCGCCGAGGCCGTAGCGGTAACCATCACTGAAGCGCGTGCTGCAGTTGCAGAAGACATTGCCCGAATCGACAAGGCCCATAAACTGGGCTGCCTTTTGCTTATCCGCGGTAACGATAGCGTCGGTATGCCCCGACCCATACTTGTTTATATGCTCGATGGCCTCATCCATTCCCGCAACGACTTTTATCGAAAGGATATAATCCAGATACTCCGTCGACCAGTCTTTCTCTTTTGCCGGCTTGACTTTTATCACGGCTGCCGTTTTTTTGCACCCGCGAAGCTTTACGTTTTTTTTGCCAAGTGCCACTTTGACCTTCGGTAAAAACGCCTCCGCAATTTTCTCATCGACCAGCAAAGTCTCGGCTGCGTTACAGGCCGCGACATACTGGCACTTCGAGTCGACGGCGATGTTGAGCGCCATCTCCAAATCGGCGTCCCCATTTACATACACGTGGCATATCCCTTCGGCGTGGCCGAGGACTGGTATATTGGTATTATTCATAATGTAGCGAACAAAATCATTCGAGCCGCGTGGAATAATCAAATCGATATATTCATCCAACGCCAGCATCTCCGCCACGTCCTGCCGCGATTGCAGAAGCTGGAGCCATCCTGCCGGCAGCTCCGAATTTTCACTGACTTCACAGATTATCTTGTACAGTATATTGTTGGTCTTCTCTGCTTCGCTTCCGCCTTTGAGCAGCACGGCGTTACCGCTCTTTAGGCACAAAGTCGAGATTTGCATGAGGGCGTCAGGGCGGGATTCAAAAATTACGCCTATTACCCCAATCGGACAGCTTACTTTGTAAAGTTTTAGTCCCTCATCAAGCTCAGTCGCTGCGATAGTCCTTCCCACGGGGTCATTAAGTTGGGCCAGGGCCTCAATGCCGGCGCAAACATCTTCTATTGTGCCCTCGTCAAATATTAGCCTTTTTAGCAGAGGCCCGGCAAGCTGGTTCTTTTTGGCTGCATCGAGGTCTACTTCGTTGACTGCTGTGATTTGGTCGCAGCGCTGCTTTAGGGTGTTGGCAATTGCGGTTAACGCTGCGTTTTTTACACCCGCCTTGACCGTGGCCAATTGAATCGCCGCTTTTTTGGCTTCCGCCGCTATTTCTGCAATGCTCATATTCGTTCTCTCATATTTAATATCTCATATTCCATGTTCTGTATTTGGTGTCACATTGTAAATAATCCTTAATCGATAATCAATAATCAATTACAATTGTTTGTAGATTGGCAGCAAATCTATGCCTGCAGACTTGATTTCATTCAATCTCGAGCCGTCACAGACATCTGCTCTGTTCGGCTTTGCCGTTATGGTCGTTTGGGGGCTTTCTGACCGCTTTATGCATATTTTCAGGCTTTGCCAGCCCATGGCGCCACACAGGGAAAGGCAGTCATTTTATTGGTGCATGCTCTCCTTCTATATCGTCATTTTTTTCTCTATTTTCGATGCGAATAAGCTGCATTGGACCACAATCGGTGCCAATCTTTCATTTATAGGTTATATAGGTGTCCCGTTTGTTTTGGCAGTATTTCCGGTTGAGGAAAGGGCGGCCACAGCCCGTTAGCTGAAATTTTTGATTTTATTTCACCGCCGGGGAAAGTATTGGTATATTATGTGGAAATCATATAATCAGAAATTGCATATTGAAACTGAAATGGACAAGAAAAAACACTCATTACTGGATGTGCGAACGGGCCTGTGGCTGCTGCTTATCATGTTGATTTCCCGGCCCGCCTTCGGGGCGGTTCTCTGGAAGGGTAAACTTAAAGTGGTATCAGCGAAGCCCTGGAAGATTGAAATTATCGAAAGTAACGGGCCGGGTTCAAAGGCAACGCCCCCCGAATTGCTTCGCACTGAAAAAACAGGGTTGCCTGAAGTGACGGAAAAGCACTGGATTTGCACAGGCCGATTGCCTTCCAAAACTGACATTGGATGGATTTACGAGTTCTCCGGGATCATTCCTGATATCGGAGGAAGTTATTCTTTTAAAGTCGCCGAACAATCGCTTGCTTTTCATTCCAAGTGGTCACAACTCCCGTATTTTCTGGTACCACTGATTGTTATTGTGGTTGTCCTCGTTGCCGTGGTTGTTCTCGCTGCTTACATATATACGAAGGTTGCAAAAAAATAAGATCTGACTTTGCAGGCTGACCTGTGGTGGCCATTATTCTAAAGCGAGACTCTGCCGGATGGATACACTTTTGCCCCTATGCTGATGCGGTTTTTGCCTGGTGCTTTTCGTGTTGGCGCAGGTGAAATATCACGTCCAGAGAGGTCTTCAAGCCCACAAGTATAATCAGAATACCAACCGGCGAACCGAGCGCCGCCGTCAGGAATGCTCCGAACAGAACAGCCAGATGCATAATAACAATTCGAGCGTAGGGGCTGCCCATCAGCTTGTCGGATGTAATATTTGCGTATTCGCCCTTAATCAGGTAGTTGTAGACAAAGGAGACGCCGTGACTTAGAAAAATCGCCCCCATCGCATACCTCATCTGAAGCGACATGATTGAATAGGCATGTTTTATAACATTCAGCAGCATCTGGAGAAAGACAAAAAAGCATGGCCATGTAGTATTATTCATAAAGCTGCTGTCTTCTCTAAACAGCATTAAAACGAAGGATCCGTGGACTGCGCAAAATCCGCCATAGTGTACCGAAAAAAACGGTATCATAAAGAGTTTTCTGAGGTGTTCGGCCGGGTGGGAAACCTTCGCAAACGCCATCTTCAGGATATTGTAGAAGCCAACAGCAATGTTTTCCGACCAGTAAAGAAGCACGACATTAAAGGCGTCCCACTCCCAAAAAACCACTCCCCAAAACGGAATCAGGTTGGCCACTACCAGCGCGACAAGTGGTATATTTGTCAGGTATTTTCCAATCAACTTCAATTTATGTTCCTGTCCATATCAAGCCAAATTTAACACTTAGGCAAATGCTGTCCAATATTACCGATACGCAGCTTAAGAAAGCCCGATACTAATCGGCTTCTCCAAGTTGTTTAGAACATCCTGCAAAATCCTGAAGTATTTATCATTGTCAGGCCAGAGAATCCTCTCATCACTCGACATCGGCTTATCGAGTTGCTCAAGGAAACGCCCTAAAACATCCTCATCGAGTTTTTCAGCCGAGACACCTAATCCCAGCTTTTCTATATAATGCGCGTTGATTATCTGCTCATACTGACCCGTAATAGGCAGCAGGCACATCGGCTTTTTCAAATGCAAACACTCACTCAGCAGCGAAAAGCCCGCCGATGCTATCACGCCCCGCGCCGATGCCAGGTCGGCTAAAAATCCTTCCGTTGACCGCTCCTTGAAGATACAGTTGCCATATTCGCCCACCTTCTTGAAGCCATACAAAAAGAATTTCCGGCCCCCAAATTTACCAAGCACCTCCCACAGTTCATCTTCGTCCTTGCCGGTCGTCGAATACAGCAAAACATGCTCACCTTTACTCACCTGAAGCGCACCAACTACAGGCCTTATGACAGGGGGTGCCAAAATCGCCGAATCGATCCGCAGGGGAGCATCAAAAAAATTGATAACAATGTATGCAACGGCCCCCACATAGTGACACTCTGTTACCACGCTGGCCGTTATCCGTGAAAACCAGTTTTTGCTCTCGTGTTCCAGCTCACACAGCGTCAGGACGTGCTCATGGTCTATACTGATGAACGGCACGTTCTTTCGCCACGCCCACCATGCGCTGAAAGGCTCAAAATCGGATATCACGAGGTCCGGGGCAAAAGGCTCAAAGTGTTCTCTGAAAAGTTCGTCGTTCAGCTTGTTGCCCTTAGGCAGATTAAGAAGATTTCTTTTTAGGGTCTCCGATTTATCAATCCTGCCATCCACAAAGGCAAAAGAGAGGCCGAATATCTCTCTGACGCGCTGGCCGAAATATTGTTTCAGATACAGAAGTGATTTTTGAGACCCGACAAACATAACATCGTGGCCTGCATCTATTAGCCTTTGCCCTGTCAAATGTGACCTGCTGCTGTGACCGAATCCCTCCCCCGCGACCCCGTAGATTATTTTTGCCATATCTTTATACCTCCAGCATCGTGTATATCGTACCTGCCCGGTTATGTCAAGGCTGGAAAATCAAAAGAAATAAAAGCGTTCGGCAATCCCGTCAAGGCTCACAAAACGCGTTCAGGGACACGGAGGTACTTAAGAGTCTTTTCAAGTATCCTGCCAGCCACCGGTGAGGCCACCGCACCGCCGCTATCACCTTTGCCGAGTCTTCCATTTGGTTTGCGAATTGAAACTAAAACTATTACAGCAGGGTCATGGGCCGGGGCACCTGCTATGAAGGAAGCAAGATTGGAATTGTCTTCGTACCCCCTTTCGCCAACCTTTGCAATATTAGCGGTGCCCGTTTTGCCGAAAACCTGCCATTTGTCCAGTTTCGCCCTCCAACCGGTGCCTCCGTTTTCCCTTTCATTAACTACACCTACCAGGCAATCGTTCACGATCCATTTGGCAACTTCCGGCTTGATGATATAGCCGACATCCGGCGATGAGTGTCTTAGCTTGATTATTTCGCCATTACTGTCCACCACGGCCTTGACAATATATGGCTGCACCGCTCTGCCATCGGCGGCAAGGATGCAGAAAGCTCGAAGCATTTGCATCGCGGTTACATCTAATTCATAACCGTAGGGTATACGGGTTACACTGTACCCGGTCCACTTATTGATGGGCCTCAACACCCCACCCACTTCACCGGGCAGCTCGACTCCCGTTGTTTTAGCGAATCCAAAGAGTTTAAGGCCGTTGTACAGTTTCTTTTGTCCCATCTTCTGCCCGATTTTCGCCATCCCTATATTGCTCGATTTAATCAGGACTTCTCTCACAGGTAAATCGCCGAATCTGTGGTTCCTGTATTCATTGACTCTTGCAAAACCTTTGCCATAATAGTTGCCGTTTTCACAAAATATCTTCTCATCCTTTTTAATGACACCGCTATCAATTGCAATCGCCACAACAATCGGCTTTATCATACTGCCGGGCTCAAACTGGTCCGTTACTACCCGGTTGCGGAACGTGTTAGGGTCAGAAGAGCCAATTTCTTCAGGGTCATAATCAGGGAGCGAAACCATTGCCAAAATCGCGCCCGTTTTCGCCGATGCGACAATCGCAATGGCGGCCTCGGCTTCAAAGCTCTCATACTGATTTAAAAGTTCAGCTCGTGTAAACTGCTGTATCGCAGAATCAAGAGTCAGGATTATACCAACTCCGTTACTTAAGATACTTTTTTGCCGCCCCGGCTGAACCGGACGACGAAATGCATCTGTAAGGAAAATATTCTGCCCCGCCGATCCTCGGAGGTCTTTTTCGTATCGCAATTCAATCCCACTCAATCCACGGTTGTCGCTGCTTGTAAAGCCGACGACATGTGCCGCCAGCCGTCCCATTGGATAATGTCTTTGCCAGTCAGATTGGACCCCTATGCCATAGATTTTGCGAGCGGCACTGCACTGCGCCGCCGTTGCACCGACCTTGATTTTTACAAAACGAGGAGTTTTGCTTTCTTTGATAAGTCTTATTATCTCAGTCGCGCTCATCTTTACGATTGGATTAAGTTTGACGGATGTGTTGAGAGGCTCTTTTATAGCTCGTGGATCGGCAAAAATGCACTGTACTCGATTGCTTGCCGCAAGCAGCCTGCCGCAGGAATCAAGAATCACACCCCTTTGAGGACTCTTTATGAGCAGCCCGCGCTGCTGCATCGTGCTAAGGTCGGTATAATGCTCGCTCCTGAAATACTGAAGGTACAAGCAACGTCCCGCCAGTGACAAAAATATCACTATCAGAAGCAAACAAAAGATAATAATCGTGCGAGCGCTTCTCACGTTCATTTCACCTGGCCCCGCCGGCCAACCATCACGGGCCGTTAAGACGTTCTGAGACCGCAGCGGGATTTATTAAAGTTTCAACCTGAAGCTGCTTGTGGGTAAGCTCCTGCATTAACCAGCTTTGTTCGGCCTCAAGAGTGTATAGTTGGTAGAAAATGCGATTGTTGGCACTACGGAGATAAACTGCGAAAATCAATACAGCCGTAAAATAAAAAACAACAAATACAAAACGAAATTGTGGCCTCATAATTTAGTCAGCGCATAGTGTTAAGCGGATTGCGGACAGAACTTACTTTTCTTCTACTCAACGCTGCAGCAATTTCTTATTTCTATCGAGTGGGCATTTTCAAAGTCATTCCAACGGTCAGGCTGTCCTCATCGGATAGAACATCATCATTGAGTTTGGCTACATCTGTATATCGGCTACCGTCTCCAAGTTGATCAGCGGCAATTTTCCATAAACTGTCACCTTCACGAACCGTGTAGGACTTGCCCTGCTTTGGGCGGTTCGGTTTTTTCAAAGATAGATGCTCTCGGCCGATAGATGTGACCTTCTCAACAATAGAACTCACAAGGCCGTCCTTCTTTTTCTCTTTAGACAACGCCGAATCTCGCAGAGGGGGTATGATTAGTTTTTGGCCCACTTGAATCTCATCTTCCGCCTTGAGAAGGCTACGGTTAGCCTCAAATATCCTCATGATGTTTACCGTTTTGTTGCCCTCTAAATCGCCATAAAACTGTTTGGCTATCAAGGCCAGGTTGTCACCATCAGTAACTTCATAAATTTTCGGTAAAGCGGGCTTCGGCTTGACTGTCTCGATCTTCCTGATGTTCGTTCTCTCATTTTCAATCCGCCTCGGTGTAACTATCTTCACTATATCGCTATTGTTCAGATTCGAAGCATTATTACCTTTTACGACCACAGGGTCCTGAGGCAGCTTTGTTGTGTAGCGGATATCCGGCTCTTTCGGCAGCTGGTACTCAGGTCTAAAGGGTTGATTTTCAAACGATTCCGTCAAGTTGATGAAATCGCGCTCGTTGGCCCCAATACCAGGCTGCTTATTAGGGGGTCCGACCATTGTATTAGTCAGCTCATTGCTGTCGCCGCGAAAGCTCGGCAGACCGTTAATTACAAAGGCTATCATAAATATGAAAGCCAAACCCAACAGCAATCCAATTTTGACATCGCGAGTCATAGCAAAACTCCTTTTTCACTATTTACTTTATTGTTTTTCTGCGATCCTTAACTTCGCACTTCTTGCCCGCGGATTTTCCTCAATTTCCTCCCGTGATGGCACAATCGGCTTCTTCGTGATAATCTTATAAGTGCCCGCTTTTTCATTTGCCTTAAAATTATTCTTAACCAATCTGTCTTCAAGACTGTGATAACTGATAACAACAATCCGGCCTTTTTGAGCCAAAAGGGCCGATGCTGCAGCAAGCAGTCTCTCAAGGTTCTGAAGCTCGTTATTGACAGCGATTCTCAACGCCTGAAAAGTCCTTGTTGCCGGGTGTATTCTGCTCTTTCCTTTTCGCCCGGGCCTTCCCAGCGCCCTGCAGACTATCGCAGCCAACTGTCCCGTTGTCGCTATCGGCCGGCCCTGACGCTCCCGCACGATAAAACGTGCAATTCGCCGCGAGCCTCTCTCCTGGCCGAATTTGTAAATCAAATCCGCCAGGCTTTTCTGGTCTGCTTTATTAACAATATCGGCAGCACTGCTCTTTATTCTTTTGTCAATTCTCATATCAAGCGGCATGTCCGTCTGAAAACTAAGACCAATCTCAGCGTCTGCCAGTTGACTTGAGCACAGGCCCAAATCCGCTAATATGAAATCAACCTTCTCAACGTCCTGCTCATGGACAAACTCGCCTATTTGGGAAAAATTACCGTATATTAAAATAACCTTGCACGCAAGGTCCTTGGTTCTAATTTGGGCCCCTTGGATAGATTTTTTATCTACATCAAGAGCGATGATCACACCATCGGGGCCCAAAGTCTTGCCGAACAGTAAACTATGACCTCCTTGTCCTATGGTCGCATCGACCATCACCCCATCCCGGGGTAAGTTTATCTGCTCGACCAGCGTCCTTGCCAATACCGGAATATGCTCTACTTTCGAGCTATTCACCTCCATTATTTCTCTAATTTCAAATCGCGTCCCGACACATCAAGCCCTGAAACAAAACGATATATCGGCAACGCACTACGGTTTAACCTACAGCTACAGCCGTGTTCCGGGCTTTAAGTTCCATGGCTTCGGGCGAAAATGTAACACCGTCAAAAATTCTGTTGACGTTCTTCAGATGCTCAAGCCTTTCAGAAAGAATTTCCAGCGAGGCAAATGTTTGTTCGTCAACAGCTCTGTCTCCGGTGAGACTCTTCTCTACGATTTGACAATGGTTCGAATCCGATTCAATCATTTCGCCTCCAGTCAAGAAAGTTCATGTTCATCGTTCTGTTTTTGTAACACCACCTGCCGAGCCTGTGACATCTGTTTCTGGTATTGGGCCATATTGTCGGCCAGGTACTGTTCCCAGTTTGCGTTGTTCCACAGCTCGATATGGTCTCGGACACCGACTAAGGTAATTTGTTCTTTCAAACCCGCCCGCTTTCGAAGTCTTTCATTCAAAAGCAATCGGCCCTGTCCGTCCAGCTCGACCTTGCTCGCCAGTGCAAAGCTTATCCGCTCGAACGCCACCGCCTCATCCGGTGCGGTTGCATCTGGTGCGACCGCTAAGACAATCTGCTCGAAATATTTCTCAGGATACAGACAAAGAATGCCGTTAGCGCCGAGGACCAGATAAAAATTGCTGCCGTGTTCATCGACATCGATTTGATGTCTGAGCTTGTTGGAAATGAGAACTCTGCCTTTACCATCGATTACGTGTTGATATTCACCTGTTAGTAACAGCATGGCTCTTGTCCCATTAAGCATAACAACTGTGGGAAAGTTTACCACTTCTTACCACAAAGTCAACAAATAAATCCACTTTTTCGAAAAATTGTGCAAATTTTCTTATAGGACGTATTCGCCGGATAGCTAATCCCCGCAAACAAAAGTGCTTACGAAAATTCGATGCCCTCTTGAGGCCGGCTATTTTTTTCACCCTCCGCCCACTTTCTCACAATCCTCCGTGAATTTCTTACCTGGCGTCTGACCGTTTCAGCGTCTAACAAGCATCGAGCACCAAGCATCGAGTATCGCGAATCCAACCTGATCCTCTCAAATAATAACTCTGATATTGTGCTTTCTCTGTCAACCGTAACAGCCGACAGTCGTCCTAATATAATGAGCAGGGGCAATATCGATTCCTGCTGTCGAGTTGAAGTTAAATGAAGTTCTGTTGTGAAAGGGCGTGGAGATGACAATAAACGCGAATATCTCATATAAAGTTGTGCCGGTAGTGGTGCTGTTGTTATTTTCGGGATTGGCGTTGGGCAGTTCATCATGCTGGAGGTTCAACGAAAGCGGCGGCGAAACGGCATTCGATTCGCTCGGCTTCAGGCACGCGATGATCCGCGGCAATCCCGTGTGGGTAACCGGCTCGTTCGGCAAGGCGCTGCAGCTCGACGGCGAGGGTGACTATCTCGAAGTCGGCCGGATCCCCGGACTGTCGGCAGAACAGACAAAAATGCTCTGGATATATATCAAGTCTATCACTTCCGATGGCGTCTATCTGATAGACGAAGGCGGCAGCGGTAATAATAACTGGCTTGAGCTGTACGACCCAAATGGCGATGGTAAGCCACACATCAGGGCGGGCTTCGATTCATTCAATTACATCGATAGTAAAGCCAGGATAAGGCTTGGCTGTTGGTATCACATCGCCGTTGTCACAAGGACATCCGGCAGCCTCGCGATTTATATAAACGGCCTGCTGGATAATTCCGCATCCGAGATGTCAGCTGATAACAGACCGCAGGCAATCGTTATCGGAGCCGATGCGGCAACTAAGACAGGATGCTTCAACGGCATGATTGACGATGTGGCAATCTACGACAGACCATTCTCGTCCGGCCAGGTCAGGCAGGTTTATCAGGAAGGCGTCGGGCGATACAGGCACACATTTGACAATACAAGGATTGTCATCAAAAGAATTCAGGAAACGATAGCCGCCAATGATGAGGCCGTGGCACGACTTGACGAGGTTTTGAACAGAGCACAAGTAGCTGTTCAGGCACTGGCTACGGTCCTTGCCACGGACTACAATCATCGTTCCAACCAAGGCAGCGAGATGATTACAGCCAAGCAAAAGATTCAGGCCGCGATGATGAATATTCAGCAGTCCCAAGAAACGCTGATCATGAGCACTGAGCATTTAAATGGTGCCCTTCGCCAGCTCGGGCATTTCCTTCCAAAACCTGAAATTCCAGATTCTTAATTCTATCTTCTCAATTCTAAATTTTCCCCCGCTGTTTATTACACGGATTGTCATTTACGCCAGGGCATCGAATCTATTAAAACAAAAGCCGGTTCTGGGGACCTCAAGTGGGTATATGCTAAATACCGGCGACTAAATGACCGATAAGGACAATGATGGCAAAGGCCGGGATTATTTTTTAGAAAGTTTCTCTTTGACCCGGCCCGGATGGAGGCCAGGGACAGGCCCTGTTAAGAAAATCTCGGCAGTGATATGAGCAAAGGTTATTGGGATTCTCTGGCACCCTGTTTCGAACAAAGTGTTATGCAGATCGCAGAACACGACCTGGATAGTACCCTGAAAGACGAAATCAGGCGTGTTTCCAAAGGCAGGCATTTAGCCGCCGACCTTGGTTGCGGCGTTGGCAGCCTGCTGCCCTTATTGTGTAAAAGCTTCTCAACGGTGTACGCGGTAGACTATTCGGCGGCCCTGCTGAACGAGGCCCAGCGCCGTGTGACCGGCCCCAATGTTCAATTTATCCGGCACAACCTTGCCGGTGACAAACGTTTGCCCTGGGTCGCCG
>JAUWLI010000227.1 GCA_030613765.1 Phycisphaerae bacterium | reverse complement strand
TCAAGGCGCGAAGACCCAATCGAGGTCGGGGACATGGTCCATAAAGGCCAGAAGATTTTCACGATTCCGAATTCCAATGTAATGGGCGTGGAACTGAGTGTTCATGAGTCCTCGGTCGATAAGGTTAAGCCGGGTCAATATGCGACGGTTACAGTTGAAGCATTTCCCGACCAGGCATTTTCGGGCAAAGTGCTTAAAGTGGCGCCGCTGCCTGATCCACAGCACGGCTGGCTCAGTGCCGGCGTCAGGGTTTACTCTGCGAACATCGAAATAGACGGTGCGCATGATTTCATCAGGCCGGGAATGTCGGCTAAAGTCGAGATTCTTGTTGAAGAGTTAAAGAATGTCTTGATTGTGCCCATTCAGGTCGTGGCGAATCGCGCGGGCAGGAAAGTCTGCTACATTGCAACGCCGCAAGGACCCAAGGAGCGCGAAGTGAAAACAGGGGCATTTAACGACACATTTGTGCAGATTGTCAGTGGCCTGCAAGTAGGTGAGGAAGTGCTGTTAACTCCCCCGCGAATCATTGAAGCGGATTCTGAGGCAAAATCAAACCAGCGACCCAAAGGACCACAGGCCGGTGGGCCGCGTCAAGGTTCAGGGCCACCTCAGGGCGGCAGACCACGACAAGGTGGAGGAACACCACAGGGAGGTAGACCACGGCAGGGTGGAGGAACACCACAGGGTGGCAGACCATCGCAGGGTGCAGGAACACCACAGGGTGGCAGACCATCGCAGGGTGGAACTGGGCCACGCAGGAGTGAGTAGGTGAGTGAGCCGGCTATGCAACAGTTCAACAAGATACCTGAGTTCGAGGCTGATAAGCCGATCTTGGTTATGAAGCAGTTATGTAAGAGTTACCAGCTTGGCACGATGGAGCTGCATGTCTTACGTAACATTGACGTGACCATCAAGAGTGGAGAATATGTAGCCATTATGGGGCCCAGCGGCTCCGGGAAATCTACACTGCTTAATATGATTGGCTGTCTCGATCATCCCACAAGTGGGGAATACTGGCTCGGCGGACGGGATGTATCTCAGCTTAATGATGATGACTTATCGTTGATACGCGGCGCACGAATCGGTTTTGTATTTCAATCCTTTAATCTTATTCAGCAGCTAAGTGTTGTAGAGAATATAGAAGTCCCAATGTATTATCAGGGTCTCTCCGAACACGAAAGCGCTGAGCGTGCAAAGGAATTGGCCCAAATGGTAGGACTTGGTGATAGAATTACACATCGACCTGCGGAATTAAGCGGCGGTGAGCAGCAGAGAGTAGCAATTGCCAGGGCGCTGGCAAACGAGCCGTTAATTATCCTGGCGGACGAACCGACCGGAAATCTTGACTCCGAAAGCGGCTCCGGTATTTTGAAAATTCTTCACGGCCTGCATGAGCAAGGCAAGACCCTCATTGTAGTTACCCATGATGAGAGCATCGCAAGGGACGCTCAAAGAACCATACGCCTTTTTGACGGTCGAATAAAACAGAATGGGGAGAAGAATTAACAGGTTATGTTTACTTTTCGCCTGAAACGCACAATTAAATTAGGCATCAAGAGCTTGTGGATGCATGGGCTGCGTTCGACCCTGACAACATCAGGTATTATCTTTGGTGTCTCTTCGGTAATAGCCATGCTGGCCATCGGCGAGGGTGCCAGTCAACATGCACAGGATCAGATTGCTCGTCTCGGCAGCCAAAATATTATCATAAAAACCGTCGAACCTCCGGAAGAGGAACAATCCAGCGGACAACGGGTCGTTCGTGATTACGGTTTGACCTATGCCGACGCTGAGCGCTTCAATAACAGCATACCTAATATCGAAGTTGTTGTGCCAAGTCGTATCCTTCCTCAAAGGGCCTGGTATCGCAATCGCAAGGTGGCCGCAGAGGTTATTGGCACGGTGCCGTGGTTTCCTGATATATCAACGGTCCGGCTGCTAAGAGGGAGATTTCTCAGCAGTATTGACATGCACTACAAACAAGGCGTTTGTGTCCTTGATGAAAATGTGGTCACCGAGCTGTTCGCTTTTGATGATCCGATGTACCAGGATGTAAAAATAGCGACTGATTATTATCGGGTCGTGGGTATTGTCACTCAGCAGGCCATTGTCTCGGATTTACAGACTTTCGACAATCAAGTTCCGGCGGCCGCGCCTGGTCAGGGGGGTGCGAATGCAGGCAATATATATATTCCCCTTACTACGATTAAGGACCGTTTCGGTGAGATGTCGATAGAGGTTAGTGGAAGCAGCGGAGCCAAGCTAGAGACAGATGCACTCCAGGAAGTCATTGTGAAGGTCGGCTCCATAGAAGGAGTGCTGCCAACACGTGATATTCTGGAGACCCTTCTGAACAGGTTCCACAAGCAGGACGACTACCAGGTGGTTGTACCTTTAGAGCTGCTTCGCCAGGCTGAGCGTACGAAACTGATTTTTAGTATCGTTCTTGGCTCAATCGCCGCAATCTCACTTCTGGTTGGTGGGATAGGAATTATGAACATTATGCTCGCTACCGTCAGCGAGCGAACGCGTGAGATTGGTATTCGCCGGGCCCTCGGTGCCAAGAAGCGCGACATTATCGTTCAATTCCTCTCAGAAACTCTGATTTTGACGTTGGTTGGGGGAATACTGGGGATTATTTTGGGTTCTTCGATACCGTTTTTTGTAACCTATTTCGGCCATATGCCTACGATAATTACCAGCACTTCATTAGTGTTGGCCTTTGGTATCAGCGCAATTGTCGGAATAACTTTCGGCTTATACCCCGCTTATCGTGCCGCCAACATGGATCCCATCGAGTCGTTGAGGCACGAATAGAAATGTAATTTGACACTGCATTCATATTTTTCAGTGATCACAAAAAACTTTCCATAATTACAAAAACTCTCTTGACTGGTCAAGTGATAACAGGTAAAACCACCGCATAAATTCGTGTCTGGTTAATCGTGAATCACAACCCCCTAATTGCAAAGGGCAGGCTACACAAAGTCGTTAAGGAATCAATATGATCCAGAATATGATTTTCGGTATAATGGGAGGGTTGGCTCTATTTCTTTTCGGAATGGGCTTGATGTCGGACGGCTTGAAAAAAGTAGCCGGACAGGGACTCAGAAGTCTCCTCGAATCACTGACAAAACGTCGGATTATCGCTGTTCTCATTGGAGCATTGGTAACAGCACTAATTCAGTCCAGTTCTGCTACTACGGTGATGACTGTAGGTTTTGTAAACGCGGGGCTCCTGACCTTGAAACAGGCGTTGTGTGTTGTTCTTGGTGCGAATGTCGGCACTACGATCACAGCCTGGCTGGTTTCTATACTTGGTATTGGCAAGTTTAAGATAGCTATGTATGCACTACCGGCCATTGGGGTTGGATTCCTGATGCAGATTGGCGGAAGGACGCAAAAGTTTAAGAGTTCCGGTACAATATTACTGGGATTAGGTCTTTTGTTTTTGGGCCTCTCTTTTATGAAAGAGGCGTTTGATCCTATCAAGGACAGCCCAGGTGCACAGGATGCGCTTATCTCGCTCGGAAGTAATGTGATACTGGCTGTGCTTGCAGGCGCTTTATTGACGATGCTGCTGCAAAGCAGTTCCGCCACGACCGCCATGATACAGTTGTTGGCGGCCTCGGGTGCATTTGGGATGAGCGGTGACGTGGTACTGAAGGTTACGATACCTTTCATACTTGGTGGCAACATTGGTACCACTATTACAGCACAGTTGGCTGCACTCCGGACTTCCCGCAATGCAAAGCGCGTGGCAATTGGGCACACTATATTCAATTGTTTAGGTGTCCTTTACTTTTTACCATTTGTGTGGACAGGCTTTTTTAGCAAATTCGTAATCTGGATTACGCCGCTGGAGTTGTCGGACAATTGGGGCTTTTGGATAATGGTGCATCTCGCTGTTGCCCATACAATCTTTAATGTTTTTAATACTATTGTATTCCTGCCGCTTATCAATTGGCTCGAAGCTTTAGCTATGAAGATTCTTCCCATTACGAAAATGGAATTAGCGGCCAAGCCTGTTGTGCTGGAGAGGCATCTGTTTAATACGCCTGTGATAGCTCTGGAACAGGCAAAACGCGAAATCATTCGGATGGCTGAAAGAGCCGGAGAAAGTGTTCAACAGGCCGTTGAAGGTCTGATTGGAGAGGACGCACGCAAACTCAAGCAAGCTGAGGCGTCGGAAGATATTATCGACGAATTCCAGCTTGCGATTACCTCATATCTTGCTGACTTGTCACGAGAGCAGTTATCGGAAGAAGTATCCGTTAAGCTGCCTGTATTCTTGCATACAGTAAATGACCTTGAGCGTGTGGGTGACCATTCAGTTAACATCGTCGAGATCGCGGAGCGAAAGATTGGGCAGAGAATAACTTTCAGTGACAATGCTTTGGGTGAGGCTGATCGACTCAAAAAAGAGATAGACCAGATGTTTGGTCTTGTCATAGCAGCCCTGGAGAATAATGATGCTGATTCAGCAAGAGCAGCATTGCTCAACGAGGCCAACCTCAACAAAATGCAGATAGATTTTCGACGCAGCCATGTCCAGCGTATGACCGAGGGCATCTGCTCGACCGGAGCGGGTCTTATATTTATCGACCTCGTTGATAATGTCGAAAAAATCGGCGACCACCTGACCAATATCGCACAGGCGGTGATAGGCGGCCTGCAGTGGGATGGAGTCGAGCTGGAAGAGCCTCCCAGTCTCTGACCGGGTATTGCCAATATAGTGAACATCGTGACCTTTGGAGTTTCCCCGTTAAGTGAACTTGACTATTTTGATGGACGCAGTGTCGGGGGATAAGAGTTCCAAACCACACTGATTAACATTTCCTTAAATGGTATATCGTACCACCTGCACAAAAAATACTATATTTTATCCTGTGTATTATGATGCGCATGATAAGCACGAGGAAAGTGTCATGAAAATAAAAAGAATTGTCGGCGTTGACGTCGGCGAAAGACCATCGTACAATGGAATAAGACGAATAGGAACTTTCACAAACTACCGTCGTAATTTCCGGAGGAACGGGCACTATGAGATGTTTGATATCTTACTGTCTTTTTGCTTTATGGATTTCCTTGCCGCTGTTTTGGGTATCGACCGATGCATACGCTGAACAAATATCACCCAATGAAGCTGTCGTCGGAGAGTCTGTAAATATTGCCAGCTTTGGCAGGCGGTTTTCAGGTGATAAATATATCGGCCTGCAATGGGATAATCCGCGTGATATTTATGAGGTTCGTATTTCGGGTATCGACAGGCGGACTGCCGAATCATTAAGATTTGAATGGT
>JAUWLI010000262.1 GCA_030613765.1 Phycisphaerae bacterium | reverse complement strand
GGTTGGCAATCGGCTTTAGCAGGGATGGTTGTGGGAACGGTGGTGTTAATTGTATGGAAGCGGGTCGGGTTGGGCGATTATATGTATGAAATCGTTCCCGGCTTTATCGCTAATTGTCTGACGATTTTTATAGTCAACATTGCCATCGGTCAAAAGGACGAGAAGATATTGGAACAGTATCAGGATGTCGTCCGGACAGTTAGGGGGAAACAGTAGTTTCAATTTAGATATAGGATGAATGTTTTAAGATTCAGGAAAATATGAGCAGAATAGCTGTTGATGTCGTGTTATTGCCTGATGAGGCGATGACTGATAAGGTCATTGAAATAAACGCTGAGTTAGTGGAAAGATTCGGCAACGAAATTGTGTTGAATAAAGAGAGTTGCCTGCCCCACATCTCCTTAGCTATGGGTTGTGTTGAAGAAGCAGATATTACCTCTGTCGAGAAAGTCATGGAGGAGATTGCAAAAGAAACTTCATTGCCGGATTTGAAAGTTGTTGGCATTCGGACTTCAGGAAATTCGAAAGGCCAAACAGTTTCCGTCTTTGAGGTAGAAAAAACGAAAGAGCTTCAGTTGCTCCATGAAAAGGTTATAGATAAACTTACGCCGTATTTAAGCACAGACGTAACCGAAGATATGATATATGGTGACCAGGCCGTTGCGGGATCGACCTTGCTGTGGATTAAGAACTATCGTGAAAAAGTTAGCTTCGAGAATTTTTTCCCTCACATAACAATTGGCTATGGCCAAATAGAAAACCAGGTGCCGCCAATATCCTTTGCACCTTCAGAGCTTGCTTTATGCCACTTGGGAAATCATTGCACCTGCAGAAAGGTTCTTGTCTCAATGAAACTTAAAGGCCCATAGAAGCGTTTTTCCAATCATATCTGCGGATTCAGACAGAGGGGGGATTGTGCTTGGTAGTCGGTCATATTTATGGAGCCAGGCAAATTGGCCAAACTACGGAGCAAAAGCTGATTTTTACAACCGTCCGTTGCTCCTAATTCCCCCCAGAATTCGCTTGACATTACGGCCTCAGATAGTAATAATATCTTCTTAATAGAGCCAAATGCATGAGGATGGGCTGAACTATTGATGTCAATGCCTTCAGGAAAACGTCCAGAAACTTGTTTTCTGATAACATAGCCTTAATCGAAAGGGAGAAGAATGAGTAAAAGTCGTAATACACGCCGTGATTTTCTCAGGCAGTCGATGTACTTTGGCGCCGCTGCGATTACCGCCGGGCCGTTAGGCAGGACGCTGGCGGTAGCTGGTGAAAAGCCGGACTCGAAGATGAAACTGGGGCTGGTTACCTACCAGTGGGGCAGAGACTGGGATCTGCCGACGCTGATAGCCAATTGCGAAAAGACCAAAGTGCTGGGCGTTGAACTGCGGACCCAGCATAAGCATGGTGTCGAATCAGGCCTGAGCGCCCAACAAAGGCGCGATGTGAAGAAACGCTTCGATGACAGCCCCGTTGAGCTGGTGGGTTTGGGCACCAACTTTGCCTTCCACCACGCTGACTCTGCAAGGCTTAAAAGAGACATCGAAGGTGCAAAGCAGTACTTAAAACTCAGCCGTGACGTAGGTGGCTCCGGTGTAAAGGTCAAGCCCAATGACCTTCCAAAGAATGTATCTCGCGATAAGACGATCGAGCAAATCGGTAAGTCCCTCAATGAGATTGGTCGATTCGGTGCTGACTACGGCCAGCAGATTCGCCTCGAGGTCCATGGCGGGTGTTCGCCTTTACCGATTATCAAGGCGATTATGGACGTCGCCGACCATCCCAACGTAGGCGTTTGCTGGAACTGCAACTCACAAGACCTCCAGGGTGAAGGATTAGAGCACAACTTCAACCTTGTCAAGGACCGATTCAGTGATATTGTTCATATTCGCGAACTAAACATCGGCAGCTATCCCTATCAGGACTTGATGAATCTGTTTGTAGCCATGAACTACACCGGGTGGATACTGCTCGAAGCGCGCACTAATCCTAAAGACCGTGTCAAGGCACTCATAGAGCAGCGGCAGGTTTTTGGGCAGATGGTGGCGAAGGCACAGGCCGGCGGAATCAAGCGAGGGCAGGGGGTGAAGATTGTCAAAGCAGACAAGAAGCTGAAAGTTGAAATCAATGGCAAGCTTTTCACAGAGTACAACTACGAGGATGTGCCTAGGCCCTTTTTCTATCCGGTGATTGGCCCCAACGGTGTCCCCATTATCCGACACTGGCCTATGAAGGAGGGCAAGGACGAAGCGACAGACCATAAACATCACCGCTCGTTATGGTTTACCCACGGCGAAGTGAACGGTCACGATTTCTGGAGCGAGGGCGGCAGGTCCGGCAAAATCGTCCATGAAAAGTTCGACAAGATTACATCCGGCCGGGACGTTGGTATCATTCAGTCACGCAACAAATGGGTTGCACGCGACGGCAAAGTCGTCTGTACGGACACACGCACACAGAGGTTCTACAATCGCCCCGATGGACAAATGATGGACTTTGAGATAACGTTCCATGCCTCTCAAGGCAAGGTGGTCTTGGGTGATACAAAGGAAGGTTCGATGGCTATTCGGCTGGCGCCAACGATGCGGGTAGAAGGCAAGGTTGCCAAAGGACATATTATTAACAGCGAAGGTAACCGTGACGGTAAAGCATGGGGCAAACGTGCTGCCTGGTGTGATTACTACGGTCCTGTGAAGGACCAAACCGTAGGCGTGGCTATCTTCGACCATCCGAAGAATCCGAAGCATCCGACCTGGTGGCACGTTCGTACTTACGGGCTCTTTGCGGCGAACCCCTTCGGAGTGCATAACTTTGAGCGCAAGCCAAAAGGTGTTGGAGATATTACCATACCGGCCGGTGAAAGTATGACCTTTAGGTACAGGTTCTATTTCCATAAGGGTGATGCAAAGCAGGCCCAGGTTGCAAAGCATTACCGCCAATATGCTGCAACCAGGCCGGTAAAATAATTGACACAGAGCCGATTCCAGGATATCCTGTATAAGATTATTGTAAAACTTAATATAAGGAAAGGTAGGGAAGTATTATGAGTAGACTTACTCGTCGTGATTTTATCAAAGGTTCGATGGCTGTCGGTGCATCAATAGCATTGGCCCCGCATTCACGAGTCCTGGGTGCCAACAACGACATTCGCATAGCCGTCATTGGAGTCGGTGGCCAGGGCGGCGGCCACATGGGTTATTTTCATAAGATCCCCGGCGTCCGTCTTGTGGCGATTTGTGATGCAGATCAATCGCATATCGACAAAAGGGCGAAGGACTTTGAGAAGAAAAACAACGCCAAACTCAAAACCTATGTTGACGTCCGCAAAATGCTGGACGACAAGGAGATTGATGCCGTTACCACTGCAACCCCCAACCACTGGCATTCGCTGATATCAATATGGGCCTGTCAGGCCGGCAAAGATATGTATTGCGAAAAGCCCGTCTCACATAACGTCTGGGAAGGCCGCAAGCTTGTCGAAGCCGCCAGGAAATACAACCGCATTGTGCAGACCGGCACACAGAAACGCTCTGACGAAGGACTGATGGAGGCATACGACTACATTAACAAAGGCAATATCGGCAAAATCAAAGTCTCACGCGGTTTCTGCTACAAACCACGCTACAGTGGAAACGGCATTGTTAATGGTACAAACGGACCAATTCCCACCCCGGAGGGTCTGGACTATAATCTGTGGTGCGGGCCGGCCGAAATGAAACCCCTGACAAGAAAGAAGTTGCATTACAAATGGCACTGGGTCTGGAACACAGGCAATGGCGACCTCGGCAACCAGGGAATCCACGAAATGGACCTGGCCCGATGGGCTTTGAACGACCCGAAGCTCGCCCCCCGTGTGTGCAGCATCGGAGGCCGGTTCGCCGTTGGGGATGCAGGCGAGACCGCCGATACACAGATTGTGTATCACGATTACAAGCCCGCTCCACTGGTCTTCGAAGTGCGCGGTCTGCCTCGCAAGAAGGGCGATTCGTCCATGGATCACTATCGCGGTACGCGTGTCGGAATGGTCGTTGAATGCGAGAATGGCTACTTCGTTGGCGGCGGCGGCGGCGGCTGGATATACGATAATAACGACAAAAAAGTCAAGCAGTTCAAAGGCGGCGGCGGTGGCGGACACCACCAAAACTTCATCAAGGCCGTCCGAAGCAGAAAAGTCAGCGACCTGAACGCCGATATTGAAAAGGGACACCTCTCCAGCGCCCTCTGCCACATGGGCAACGTCTCCTACCTGCTCGGCAAGAAAATGTCTGTGGACGAAATCAAGAAAGCTATTGGCGACAATGCTGTCCTGATGGAGGCATTCAACCGTATGCTCGAACACCTAAATGCCAATCAGGTGGATTTGGCCAAAGAGCCGATCACAATGGGACCGATGCTGACGATGGATCCGGAGACCGAGAAGTTCACTGGCAATCTTAGCGATATGGCCAATATGTACGTCAAGCGCAACTATCGCGAGCCGTTCGTCGTACCGGAGAAGGTCTGACAAAAATCGTATTTTGTGAACGTGACCCCAGGTCACAGACCAATGGCGATGGAGTTTTTCTGTCATTCTCCAGTCGTTGGGCGTTAGGCCGGGCTCTAGCAAAGGCCGGTTGATAAGCGTAGG
>JAUWLI010000321.1 GCA_030613765.1 Phycisphaerae bacterium | reverse complement strand
TCGAGATGGTTTTCTTGCTGTTCCTGTTCGCCTTGAAAAGGCCGCGCTTAGTCTCGGTGCGAGTCCTTTGAGGGTATTCCTGACGGTCTCAGTACCACTGGCCTGGCGTTCGATTTTGTCCGGTTCGATTCTTATGTGGGCCAGGGGAATGAGCGAATTCGGAGCGGTATTGATTATCGCTTATCATCCAATGATTACACCGGTGCTGATATATGAGCGTTTCTTTTTCGGCCTGAAATACGCTCGGCCGGTGGCGGTCCTTTTCATCGTGGTCTGTCTGGTGTTTCTTGCAGCGTTGAGGCTTTTGGCGAGAGGTAAAAATAATGCTCAGCGTTAGAGAAATCTGCAAGGACCTGACGTCCTTCGCTATAAAGGATGTTTCGTTCGAGGTCTCCAATGGCCAGTATTTTGTTCTGCTGGGGAGCACGGGCGTTGGCAAAAGTTTATTGCTGGAAACAATTGCAGGGCTTATTCGTCCCGACAGCGGCCGGATACTTCTCGATGGAACGGATATTACCAACGAAAAGATGCAGAAGCGAAAAATCGCTCTTGTTTTCCAAAATAGCACACTTTTCCCTCACATGACGGTTTACGATAACATTGCATATCCACTTCGCTTTAGAAATGGGAATACTCAAATCCGCAAGCGAGTTAATGAGCTTGCCGAGGATTTTGAAGTTCGCCATCTTCTTGCAGCTAAACCGCAAACACTCTCCGGCGGAGAATCTCAGCGCGTCTCCCTGGCCAGGGCGGTAGCCAGTGAGCCGCGATGCCTGCTGCTGGATGAGCCTTTATCGTCGCTGGATGCAAAATCCCGGTCAGAGATGCGCGCCATTTTGCGTAAGATTAACTCCAAAGACCAGTTGCAAATAGTACATGTAACGCACGATTACACAGAAGCGGTCTCTTTGGCCACGCACGTAGCGGTTATGGAAGCCGGAACCATTGCACAGGCAGGGACTGTTGAGCAGATTTTCCAGCGTCCCAAATCTGAGTTTGTCGCACGGTTTGTCGGCATCAGGAATTTTTTCAAAGGCCGGCTGCAAGAACCACACGCGCCCGGAACAAACACAAGGCGGTTTACTTCCGGCAGCCTTAGCTTTTCTGTTCTTACTGACAGCCCCGTCGGTTCGGGCTTTGTTTGTGTTCGGAGTGAGGATGTCACAATTTCCAACAAGACAAGCCCAACAAGTGCTCGCAATAACTTCGAGGGCGCGATTGTGGATATTGTGCCGGCCGGCGTCGGAGTCGAAATCATAGTTGATATCGGCGTAGAAATCGCAGCCCTTGTTACTTCTGAGTCGGTGAAATCACTCGAACTCGGCTATGGCAAGAAGGTGTGGGTAAGTTTTAAGGCTTCAGCCATTAAATATGTTGAAGAATAATATAACAAAACTCGATGGAATGCTGATGATTGGGTCGGCCGGTGCAAATGTCGGCAAAACAGAACTGGCCTGCGCGCTCATTAAAAAAATCGGTAAAACTACGGATATCACAGGAATAAAGGTTACAACGATAAGAGCCAAAGACGGACAATGTCCCCGCGGGGGTCAAGGCTGTGGTGTCTGCTCATCCCTCGACGGAGACTTCGACATTATGGAAGAGACCGACAGCAATTCAGAGAAAGATACGGCAAGACTGCTGGCCGCCGGGGCAAAACGGGTGTACTGGCTGCGTGTTATGAAAACACATCTGGAAGAGGGATTAGCCTCCCTGCTGGATATAATCGGGCCTGACGCGGTTTCAATTTGCGAATCAAATTCGCTGCGTCAAGTGGTTGAACCGGGCTTGTTTCTCATGGTCAAAGGCCGGGATTCGAAGACGTGGAAAAGCTCGGCACGGAACGTCAAAAAATATGCGGACAGAATTGTCGTCGCGGGACCAGACGGTTTTGATTCTGACCTCGACCGTATAAAGCTTATGAGTGGACAATGGGCATTACAGGAGCAAGCGACAGCAATAATCATGGCGGGCGGGGACAGTTGCCGAATGGGCATTGACAAGAGTATGCTGCCGGTTAAGGACCGGCCAATCATAAAACATATTTGTGATCAGCTTCGGGGCACATTCAGCCAGATACTTATAAGCACCGATGAAGTGGAAAAATACGCCCTCCTCGGCTTTGATTGCATCCCGGACAAGATGCCGGGCCAGGGACCTTTGATGGGTATAGCTTCAGCTCTTGGAGCATCAGAGAACGAACTCAATTTTGTTATCGCCTGCGACATCCCGTACATTGATATAAGGTTCGTCAGGAAAATGCTTGCCGAAGCTCAGACAGCAGATATGGTAATTCCAACCAGCGGCAATGGAAAACACGAGCCGCTCTTTGCAATATACAACAAAAGTACTCTTAAAGCTATGAACCAGGTTCTGTCATCCGGACAACGTAAGATAAGTGATGCGTTCGCTCACTGCAAGGTCAAGTATATTAAGTTAAAAGCAAAACAGTTCACTAACCTCAACACCATGGAAGAGTATGAAGAATTCCGAAAAAAGTATGATGCTAAAGTTTGACGATGCGTTTGAAATTGTGATGGATTCGGCCCGGCGGCTCGGCGCCGAGCGTGTCAAAATTGACCGTGCTTTGAATCGAGTACTGGCAGAGGACGTTGCCTCGGACATGAACATTCCTCCATTCAACAAGTCGGCTATGGATGGGTTCGCCTGCCATCGAGCTGACCTTGGCAATGAACTGACAGTAATTGAAATTATCCCCGCAGGATACACGCCAAAAAAAGCGGTCGGCCGGAATCAGTGTTCCAAGATTATGACCGGTGCCGTTGTGCCTGAAGGCGCCGACTGCGTTATTATGGTCGAGTACAGCGAAAAAACATCGGACAACAAAATTCGCTTTACCGGCGCTAAAACATCCGACAATATCTGTTTAAAAGGCGAGGACATAAAAAAAGGAGATGTGGTTCTTAGAGCAGGTGCAAAGATTTCGGCCCAGCACATCGCGGTGCTGGCGAGTCTCGGCTGTGCAGAGCCATTAGTGGCAGTACAGCCAAGAGTTGGTATTATAGCCACAGGCAGCGAATTAGTCGATCCCGACCAGAAACCAGCAGCTTGTCAAATCAGAAATAGTAATGCTTTCCAGTTAGCCGCCCAGGTGACAAGCGCCGCCGCCATAGCAACAAACTATGGTATCGCCGCCGATACAGAAGAAGCGATAGATGCCATGTTCAAAAAGGCAGTAGCGGAAAATGATGTCGTGATTTTTTCGGGCGGTGTATCAATGGGTGATTACGACCTTGTTCCGGGGATTTTGAAAAAAAACAACGTCAGGCTGCTATTTGAGAAGATTGCAGTAAAGCCGGGCCGGCCTACGGTTTTCGGCGTTTCGAATGAGATCTTTTGTTTTGGACTGCCGGGCAATCCCGTATCCACCTTCACAATATTCGAATTGTTCGTGAAGCCTTTCCTTTTTAAGATGATGGGACACGATTTCAAGCCCGTTGTTTCCTACGGGCAATTAGAGAGAACAATAACAAGTAAAAAAACAGAAAGGGATTCGTGGCTGCCTGTTGTATTTACAGAAAACAATAAGGTTGCAATCATCGAATATCACGGCTCTGCACATATTAACGCCTTGTCCGAAGCTGATGGC
>JAUWLI010000355.1 GCA_030613765.1 Phycisphaerae bacterium | reverse complement strand
CGGCCCGCAAGGTCGTTGAGCTTGTTAATTCGGTTCTGTTCAATCCTCGGCGCCCACGCTGCGTTGGCTATCGCCAAAAGCAGACCGAAGCAGAACGACGATACTATCAGCAGCCAGCTTTGTTGAACAAAATATTTTATCTTAACCATCATAAAACTTTTTTGCCACCAAGACACAAAGACGCTAAGACTATAAAATTATCCGCTTTATGCCGTTTTTTACTAAGGGAACATTAAAGTTAATCAGAAAGCCTAAACGTTTGCCTGTTAGTTTTAAGTAGCTTAATAACTGAGCCTCCCATACAGGATTCATTTTATCAACAGCTTTTATTTCACAGATAATACACCCTTCAACTATTACATCCAATCGTAAACCCTCGTCAAATGTAAGCCCATCATACTCAATAGGAATATCTACCTGCTTCTCGTAAGATAGCCCTCTTTTTGTAAGTTCATGACAAAAACACACTTCGTATACTTTTTCTAATAGACCTGGACCCAATGCCTTATGTATTGTGTAGGCAGCATCAACTATTTCTGTTGCGACCTTTTCTTCTCTTTCAGAAGTTTTTTCAAACTCCACTTATTACTCCTTTTGCTACTGAGATACTTAGATTCATTATTTTTGTAACTCATGATTTCGCTGATTTATGATTTAGTTGTATCTGTGTTAATCTGCGAAATTTGTTGTTATTATTCCATTATTTCTTTGTGTCTTAGTGCCTTTGTGGCTAAATTTATTTTGCACCGCCTTTACCTCCTGCCGGTACACGCTTGCAAAGTCTGTCTATTAAAGGTGTCACTGCATTCATAAGCAAAACCGAAAACATAACACCTTCCGGGTATGCCCCGACTATTCGTATCAGCATCGTTAATGTCCCGACACCCGCTCCGAAAATCCACATTCCTCTCCGAGTCAGAGGCACCGTCACGGGGTCCGTCGCGATAAAGAAAGTGCACAGCAACATCCCACCGCTCGTCAAATGAAACAATGGTTCCATATACGCATCGGAGTCTATCAGGTAGGCTATCCCCGAAAAAACGAAGGCAGATAGCAAAACCGCCGCCGGTATATGAAAGTTAATCGTTCGCCGTATCAAAAGATAAAGGCCGCCTATCAATAACGCAATCGCGCTCGTCTCGCCAAGGCAGCCCCCAACCTCACCGACAATAGTCGATATAAATTGTTCTTCATTAAAGAGCTTGGCTCCGTTTTTGTCTTTAATTGCTATTTTACTCCAGCCTAACGGCGTCGCCTGTGTCCTGGCGTGCATCATGTTTTCCGGCGCGATTTTTGGCATCGACGAATCAATTGTCGCCGGCACCATCCACGTTGTCATCAGCATCCCGAAGCAGGCCGTCAGAAAGGTCCTGCCAACCATCGCAGGATTGAATATATTCGAGCCCAGCCCCCCAAACACCATCTTTCCGATCGCTATCGAAAAAGCGCTGCCGATGACCGCCGCCCAGATGGGCAAACCCGGCGGAAGCGACAACGCAAGAATAATCCCAGTAACCACCGCGCTGAAGTCACCGAGTGAATTCGGCCTCTTGAGAATGAGATTGCACAACCATTCCGTTACCACGCATGAGATAACACAGGTACTGATCAGAATCAGCGCATGTAAACGGAAATAATAACCCGCCGCCGCCATCGCCGGAACCAGACCAATGATAACATCAATCATCACCTGGTAAGTCCAGACAGGCCGGCTGATATGAGGCGCCGGTGCAACCGTTATATTCTCAAATCGCGTTTCTTCCATCTCGTTTTCTATAGTCTGTATCTTGCTTCACACTTCACGAGATACGCTTCACGTTTCTTACCCCGGTATCTTTTTCTTTTGACGCGCAAGCAGCATCTTCCCTGTCTTGATGTGCCCGCTCACTTCAATATTCGCCGGGCACACGTAACTGCAGCTCCCGCATTCCATACACGCACTAATATAATAGCTTTCTGCCACATCCAGAAGATTGTGTTTTACGGCGTGCGCTATCTTCGTCGGATTCAAATGTTCCGGACAGACCTCCAGGCATTTACCGCACCGCAGACATGGTGTTTGGCGTCCCGCGAATTTGGCTCCGCCGATTTGTTTTTCTGTCAGCACCGTTATGGCACCGTTCGTTTTGGTAATAGGCTTTGTCAAATCTGCGATGGCTATCCCCATCATGGGACCGCCCAGAATGACCCGCACCGCATCCTCTTTCAATCCACCGCTGAATTCGATAAGCTCGGCAATCGATGTCCCTATCGGAACATAAAAATTGCCGGGCCGCGCAACACCTTCCCCCGTAACAGTCACCACCCGGTGAGTCAGAGGCAAATCACCCACCACCGCTTCGGCAATCGCCGCCGCCGTCCCCACGTTAAGCACAACAACGCCTATCATCGGAGGAATGCCACCTGTGGGGACATGTCTCTTAAGAACCGCATTGATAAGCTGCCGTTCCCCGCCCTGTGGATATTTTGTCTTGATGGGGACAACTTGAATACCCTTTCCGTAACTCTCCACCGCTTCGTTCATCACCTCTATCGCTTTCGGCTTGTTGTCTTCAATACAGATAAACACCCTTGAACAGCCGGAAGCCCTCCAGGCAAGTCGGATGCCCGCGATGATTTGTTTTGTCCACTCTAACATGAGTCGGTAATCGCACGTTATATACGGCTCACACTCGCACCCGTTGATAATCAGCGTATCTCTGGGCAGCCGGGGATTCGGCTCTATCTTCACACGCGTAGGAAACCCAGCTCCCCCCATACCTACGATACCTGCCTGCCTCACCGCATCGCATATCTTTTCCACCGAATAATTACTTTCATCGAAATTATCGTCTAATTGAAAGTACGACCGCCTGGTTGGAGTGTGCTCGTATGCCTCAATAACAATGGCCTGGCTTCGTCCTAAAATTGCATGCGACCGAAGCCCGATTTCTTTGACCTTGCCATTAATCGGCGAATGGACAGGAGCCGAAACAAACGCGTCATTGTCGCCGATTTTTTGTCCTGCCTGAACCATGTTGCCTTTTCTGACAAGCGGCTGGCAGGCGGCTCCGATATGCTGGCTCAGCATTATCCCGACTTCTTTTACCGCAGGACCGGGCTGGATTGGAATCTCGCTCGT
>JAUWLI010000012.1 GCA_030613765.1 Phycisphaerae bacterium | reverse complement strand
TTTCTATCAGGACACGGATTTCAACAATCCTGGCGATCCGGGTTGTCTTGTACATTTTGCATTAAGTGAGAACGGCGACGAGGCGTGCCTGTCCTCGCGTCTGGATCCGAATGGCTACTTGACCGGCTACCGCCAAGTGGAGAATTTTGGCGCTTCGCAGACCAATGTTTCGCTTGGCCGTTACTACAAGTCCAGCACTGGTAATTTCAACTTTGTGGCGATGGACTACAATACCCCGGATTCAAATAATGCTTATCCCAGGGTAGGCCCCGTCGTAATCAACGAGATTATGTACAATCCGCCGACCGGCAATCAGAATGAGGAATATATCGAGCTGCACACCATAACCGGAGCATTGGTGACATTATACCGCTATGATAAATTAACATCGTGGAAGTTCACCGATGGTATTGATTATACTTTCAATCCCAGTCCCGTTGTAACGATACAGGCTTATGGTTATCTAATATTGGCCAGGGACCTGACAGCCTTTACAGCGAGATATGGCGGTATGCCGCCCGGCGTTCAGGTTCTCGGTGGTTATAGTGGCAGGTTAAGCAACGCCGGGGAGAGGTTACAGATTGGCATGCCTGGTGATACTGATGATCTTGGCACGCGTCAGTATATTCGCATTGACAGGGTGACTTACAGTGATGGTTCGCATCCGGAGGATTGCCCCGGCGGTGTTGACTACTGGTCGTTTATGGCGGACGGTTTTGGTTTCTCACTTTCTCGCAGGGTGTCGAGCAATTATGGCAATGATGTAGCCAATTGGAAAGGGGCTGCGCCTTCTCCTGGCTCCGCCAATCCCTAAAATCCTGAGGGGGGGGACGGGCACATATATCATCTGCTTCCACGAGGACTGTTTCGATTTTTGGTAACCACGAAAAACGAGGGATTTGATATGTGCTGAGCTGCTTGTCAAAGATTTTGCCGTTCTTAAAATGTATCTCTTTCGTCTCTTTGGCTGCTGATTGAATAGCCTGAATGATACGTGTGTGTGCGCCGCATCGACATGAGCGCAAGGCCTTATTACCAATTAAATCTTGATTAAGAAAGCCAAAATGACTATTTTAAAGCCATGAGCGAACTTGAAATATACAAAAAAGCCGCACACGTTCTCGGAAGGAGCGAAAATATTGCCTTGATAACGGTAATATCCACAACGGGCTCCACGCCGGGAAAAGTAGGTTATAAGATGCTTGTCTGGGGTAAAAACAAAAAAACTCTGGGTACCATCGGAGGTGGATTAGTCGAAGCCGAGATAATCGACTCAGCCGGAAGAATGCTGCCAACACCTGAGAATAAAGTTGTAAAAATCAGTCTCGGCAGGACTGAGGATGATGAAAGAGGAATTTGTGGGGGCTCAATAGAATTTTTGATTGAATCCTTCGACACGAAAGGTCTGCCTTTATTTGAGGAACTTACAGGCACTATCGAAAATGGAGATAAGAGCGTTCTTCTATCCATTATTTCTCCCGGCAAACCTCCTGAAAAATTCTTGCTGCAAAACGCCGAACAAGTCTCTACTGCCGCTCATATTAACTTATCCTCTGAAACGATTGTATCCGTACAAAAACTGATTACCAAAGAAGAATCTGCAAAGATAATCATGGCCGATAGTACGGAGCTTTTCATTGAAACCATTGCTGAGGTTCCGATGGTTCTTATATTTGGTGCGGGGCATTTAGCCTACTATATTTCACAATATGCAAAATCCTTAAATTTTCGAGTCACCGTATGTGATGACAGGGCGGAATTTGCAAATAAGGAAAGATTCCCGCAGGCGGACAACATCATCGTTGAAGACTTTGAAAGTGTTTTAGATAAAGTTAGAATCAACAAAAACTCCTATATAGTTATCGTTACAAAGGGGCACAAATCTGACGAAATCATTCTTGAGAAGGCCGTCAAAACAGATGTGAAGTACATTGGTATGATTGGAAGCAAAAGAAAGGTGTTGACCATTTTCAAGCACCTTAAAGAAAGAGGTGTCCCGGAAGAGACATTGAGGAAGGTTCATTCGCCTATCGGCACTTCAATAGGTGCGGTCACTCCTGAAGAAATCGCGCTGAGCATAGTTTGCGAACTTGTAAAAATTAGAAGGCTTGGAGATACATCCGAAACAGGTCACATGAGAATCGCTTTTTCGAAAAGCCTGCAGGAAAAATATTTATGATAAATGCAATAGTATTAGCTGCCGGCCGGTCACTGTGATTTGTTACCGGATTTTACGGAGTAATCGAAATGGATAGACGACAATTTTTGAAAATGGTGTCCGCATCTGTATTAACCGCAACTTGTGTGCCTTCTATTGTTGATGCGCGAAAAAAGAAAACCAAACCCAACATCCTCTTGATCATGGCTGACGACATGGGCTATTCCGATATCGGCTGTTATGGCGGAGAGATCAATACTTCCAACCTCGACTCTCTTGCCGCAGGCGGGATGCGTTTTACACAGTTTTACAACTGCGCCAAGTGCAGTCCCACCCGCGCATCTCTCCTGACGGGCCAGTATGACCAGGCCGTCGGAGTAAAGAACATGGAGAATGGTGCGACATTCGCCGAGGTGCTGCGTCCGGCCGGTTATCGAACAATTGCATCGGGCAAATGGCATCAAAATCCACTTCCGACAACTCGAGGCTTCGACCGCTATTTCGGCCTGGCAGACGGCTGCTGTAATTTCTGGAATCCCGGTACCAAAGCCAGGCCGGGTGAAGGAAAGCCCGGCAGGAAAAGACCCGCGCCGCGCCGATGGGCCATTGAGGGCAAAGCCATTATGGGCTATGTCCCTGAGCAAAAGGGCTTCTATACCACCGATGCCTTTACGCAGTACGCCATTGACAGGCTCGATGAATATAAAAACGATGATAAACCCATTCTGTTATATCTCCCATTTACTGCGCCTCATTATCCCCTGCACGCCTGGCCCGATGACATCGCCAAATACCGAGGCAAATACATGATAGGCTGGGACAAAATCCGCGAAACCCGCTACAATCGCCAGATAGATATAGGCATGTTGGATCCGAAGTTCGGCAACTCTCCCCGCGATGAGGGTGTAAAGAAATGGGATTCGCTCAGCAAGTCAAAACAGGACGCCGAAGACCTGAAGATGGCCGTATATGCTGCCATGATTGAACGAATGGATTATGGTATAGGCCGGGTCTTTGCAAAGCTCAAGGAAATCGGAAGATGGGAAAATACGTTGGTTCTCTTCCTCTCCGATAACGGCGGTTGCTCCGAAACTCCCGACACAACCCCCAACATACCGCCGGGACCGCTGGAGGGCTATCGCGCGTTGGGACCTCCCTGGGCCAATGCCAGCAACACTCCATATCGCAAATACAAATCGACCGATTACGAAGGTGGCAACTGCACGCCCTTTATTGCCCACTGGCCTGCCGTCATCAAGCCGGGACAAATCACCGATCAGGTAGGCCATATCATCGACATCCTGCCGACTTTCATGGATATCACCGGCGCCGGCTATCCCGACCAAATCGATGGCAGAAAACTTAAACGCCCAATTGGTAAATCCCTCCTGCCCATCTTCAAGGGCAAAAAGAGAAAGCCCCATGACGTTCTCTATTGGCAGTTCGGAAAGGGAAAGGCCATCCGCATTGGCAACTTCAAACTTGTTAAATTCGGCAATTCGGACTGGGAATTATACGACATGGCCAAAGACAGGACCGAATTAAACAACCTCGCCGCCCGATTTCCCGAAAGGGCCGAAAAGATGAGCCAAATGTGGGAAAAATGGCGGGAAGACGTCGGACGTAAGATATAGCTAATCAAGGCAGCATTATATAACAAATGTGATGGGTGGCATCCTCAAGCGCAGTCCCTTGGGGACACCTTACGGTGCTTGGGTATGGTCCGGAAAACAAAAGGAGCCGTACAATGAGAATCAAACTGATATCCACGCTGTATTCCTTCGTTTTGATTTGCATACTAAGCTGCTCTGGTTGTGTCTCGGCCGGCCAACTCAACAAGTTAAGTCCCGAAGAGAAGAAGCAGGGATTCAAATTGCTCTTCGATGGCAAATCGATGGACCAGTGGCGAAACTACAAATCCAAAACCATCCGCCCACAATGGCAGGTCATCGACGGAGCAATGGTCCTGACTGAAAAGGGCGGCAAGGACATAGTGACAAAGGAAAAGTTCGACTATTTCGACCTGCGTCTTCAATGGACCATTGCCAGGGGCGGTAACAGCGGGATTCTGTTTCGCGTGAATGAACAAACAACAAAACGGCTTCCCTGGATGGTCGCACCGGAATATCAGCTCAAGGATCCCTATGGAAAACCCAGAAAAAGCGCCGGTGCGTTGTATGGTTTGGTGGCGGCACCGGAGGGAATTGCAAAGAAGCCCGGCGAGTGGAACAATACACGTATTCTCCTTGCGCCCGGACCTAACGGCACAGGTCAACTGAAATGCTGGCTGAATGACACTAAGACCGTCGACCTTGTCATCGACCACGCGCCCGGCAGCGAATGGTCAAAACTCATCAATAAAAGAAACGCCGAGACTAAGGGCACGAAGTTCGAGCTGCCCGCCGAGTTTTTCAAGACCGAGGCCGGCCCCATCCTCCTCCAGGACCACGGCGCCCGTGTCGCCTTTCGCAATATCAGGATACGCAAATTACCCACGGTGACACCCTCAACCGCTCCTAAAGCTAAATAGGCTGGCGTAATCCCGCGACCTGTTTCGGCTAAATATGTTGCTACTGTAAATTAATTCTCTATGTAGCAAGCCAACTAACGAATTATCGCTATTTTTAGAAACAATACTATTTGAGCGCAGCTTATGATAAGTTTAGGTTTTTGCAGGATTTATACGAATATAGATAGATGTTCAGATGATTGGCATGATTTTTGTTCTTAAGATTATGTAAGACCATTTATATTGGTGCTCTTATGCCCTGTTTTTCGAAGGCCAAAACGATGAATTCCGTGGATGGCTGCTGGTTTTCACTGAAAATGTACAAAAACGCGCTCAGACAGAGTTTTATAGAAAGCTGGCAGGATTAACCGATATATTCTTACAAAAGGATTTAGATGCTTGTGCATTATTCGATACTCGACAGCCGTATCCAATTGGAGAACATTAACGGCGGTTTCAGGATATGGTGGTCTCGGTCACAAAAGTCTAAAGTGTTAAGACTCCTCAATAAATAAAGTGTGAGAATTGAATAATTATGATAACTGTGGGGATGTAAGAGTAAATTTGAAAAGGAGATAAAATATGGAAAAACATAGTGTTAAGGTGTTAGGTAAGTTGTTACTTATCGCAATAGTGTTTGGGGTCCTGACTCCGTTAATTGCCGACGCCCAGCAGGACACCGAAGCCAGGATAAAAAAACTTGAATCGGAGCTTCAGGCACTGAAAGCCGAAAGGGCTGAAGCCGTACCGGATTGGATCAGGAACATTAAGTTCAGTGGTGATTTCAGGTATCGACTTGAGTCAATCGACGCAGAAACAGGTGGCGACTGGGCAACAGGGCACCACCGACACAGAGTTCGCGCAAGGTTTAACATTGACACGAAACTTGATGAGGAATGGGACCTTGGTTTCAGGCTCGCCAGCGGCTCAGCCGACCCTGCCTCGACCAATCAGACTTTGGCCGACAGCTTTTCAACCAAGGGTTTTTGGCTGGACCTTGCTTATTTCGATTGGCACCCCCTTAGTGTCAAAGGTCTGAATGTCTTTGGCGGAAAGATGAAGAATCCGTTCTATACAGTTGGGAAAACCGAGCTTGTATGGGACGGTGACCTCAACCCCGAGGGCGTTGCCGCAAAATATGTAATGCCGTTTGGTGAATCCGACAAATTACATATCAACGGTGGTGGTTTTTGGGTTGATGAAGATACCGGCGGCGTCGATACATCGCTGTGGGGCATTCAGGCTTATCTCAATCATGAGTTTCAAAATAAGCAGTATGTCCTGGGTGGTCTAAGCTACTACGATTACGGGAATATCGAAGGCCGGGGCAGCCTTCAAAACACATGGGGTGGTGGCACCAGTTTCTTCGGCAATACCGCCACGGGCGGTACATTCGATAGTGATTACGACATCGTTGAAGGTTTCGTCGAATATGGTTTCGAGTATGCAAATATGCCGGTATCGATCTTTGGAAACATCGTCCGGAATACCGTTGCGAGCACCGGAGAAGATGAGGGCTGGCTGATTGGATTTAAGCTCAACAAGGCCAAAGAGCCCGGCTCATGGGATTTCCGCTATAACTATCGTGATCTTGAAGCCGATGCCGTGCTGGGTGCTTTCTCTGATTCTGATTTCATCGGTGGTGGAACCGACGGCAAAGGACATGAGCTTGGTCTAAATTATCAACTGACCAAGAATATCCAGGCTGGCCTGACCTACTTTGCTAACGAAAGAAACAGAGGCAGTGGAAGTAGCGATAAATATCGAAGGCTCCAGGCTGACTTGCAATTCAAGTTCTAACCTGGGTAAATATCAAGCTGATGCCGCTTTGATGTTGACTAAATAAGACAGCTATTAACTAATGGCAAGCCCACGGATTTTATTCGTGGGCTTGCTCTATTATGTATAAATGGCAAAAAACGGAATTTTGAGGAGTGTGCTCCGGCGAGAAAGATTTCTTGTTGTGTTATTCTCTTTTCTTTTTGCATTGCTGGGTCTAACTGGTGATTTTCTATGATTGAATTACTCTGTATAGCAAACCTTGGGCAATGGCATTGCAATCACTGACTATAAGCCTTAAGATACATTTGTTGCTTTAGAGGTTCAAAGACAATCAGGATGTTGGCCAATAGTAATGAATGAATTTATAAACAAGGAGGCAATATGAAAAAGGCCGTAAGTGTCATCATTATATTAATCACATTTCTTTCACTTTTTCAAACTCAAGCCCTGTCCCAGGCTCGAAAAAGGTCTCAAGTCCCTGTCAAAGAAACCTGGAACCTGCGAGACGTCTATGCTTCTGACAAAATGTGGAGTGATGCAAAGATTAAGCTGGCTGCTCAATTTGACCGGGTTTTGAAGTACAAAGGCAAGTTGGCGACCTCTGCATCTCAACTGCTAACTTGCCTGGATTTTAATGGCCGACTCGTTAAAGAGTTAGATCGGTTGCATAGTTACGCCGCCATGAAATCCGATGAGGATACACGAGATTCGAAATATCTGGCAATGAGGCAGGAGGTCGAGCAGCTCATTACCGACTACAGTTCCAAAGCTTCGTTCATCGAACCTGAAATTGCCAAAATGGATAAACGGATAATCGATAAGTTCATCAGGAAAGAATCCAGCCTCCGAATTTATAAGACATACCTTTACGACATACAGCGCACAAAGGCTCACAGGCTATCGGAAAAAGAGGAAAAAATAATTGCCGAGGCAGGTTTGTTGGCCGACGGCCCCTCTTCAATTTACATGATTTTCAGCAATGCCGAATTGCCTTATCCGGAAATCACACTCAGTGATGGTACTCTCGCCAAGTTGAGCAAGGCCGGTTACGCCCGCTATCGAGCAGTGACAGACCGCGGTGACCGGGAAGCTGTATTTCAGGCATTCTGGGAAACATTTAATAATTTCAAAGGTACTTTCGGCGTGCAGTTGTACGCTAATGTAAAAAGGGACATGTTCTATGCTCGTACCCGCAACTATCCATCCTCGCTGGAATCTGCTTTAGATAAAAATAACATTCCGACAAAAGTATACCTCTCGCTTATTGAGAATATTAACAATAATCTTGATTCATTTCACCGTTATCTGAAATTGAGAAGGCGAATGTTGGGTGTGGACAAGTTGAAATATTCAGATGTTTATGCGCCCGTGGTTCAGGAAGTTGACCTGAAATACACATTCGAAGAGGCAAAACAGCTTGTGCTGGATGCATTCGAACCATTAGGCAAAGACTATACTCGATTTGTAAAGGAGGCCTTCGAAGGAAGATGGATCGATGTCCATCCAACACCCGGCAAGCGAGCAGGTGGCTATTGTAACGGTGATACCTACGATGTGCATCCCTATATTTTGCTCAATTACAACGGGCAATACGATGATGTAAGTACTTTAGCTCATGAATTAGGGCACGCCATGCACAGTTATTATTCCAACAAGAGTCAGCCCTATCCGACCGCTGACTATTCGATTTTTGTAGCGGAAGTGGCCTCTACTCTCAACGAAGCTCTGCTGATTAACAAAATGTTAAGGGAAGCCAAAGATACTGATATCCGGCTGTCTTTGTTGATGAACTACTTGGAGGGGGTCAGGCAAACGCTTTTCAGACAAACACAGTTTGCCGAATTTGAGCTGCGTATACATGAGAAAGCCGAGCGGGGCGAGCCGCTGACAGGAGATGTGCTCACCAGGCTTTACGGCGATATCCTTAAGAAATATTATGGCCACGACAAAGGGGTGTGCTATATTGACGACAAATATACGGTCGAATGGGCGTATGTGCCGCATTTCTATTACAACTTCTATGTATATCAGTATGCCACCTCTTTCACGGCTTCGACCGCCTTATCTGAAAAGCTGTTGAGCAAAGAAAAGGGTGCAGTTGAAAAATGTATTGAATTCCTGTCGGCAGGCGGTTCGGATTATCCAATTAATATTTTGAAAAAAGCAGGGGTAGACATGACCACTCCCAAGCCATTCGTCAAGACAATGGTGGCAATGAACCGTATTATGGATATAATTGAGGGAATTTTAGACCGAAAAGATAAATAAAATGCCGTTATTTGTAACCCTGACAGTCGGGATTATGTTTTTGCGAGGATTTTGTGGCAGACAAAGGAAGTGACAGCAAGAGAATCATCCGCACCGGCCCTTATCCTGAGCTTACGTTAACTGCGGTCCTGGTGGGCTACGGATTGGGGATAGTCATTGCCCTCAGCATTGGTTACGCCAGCCTGATTCTTGGTTTTTCCATTGAAGGCTCAGAGTTAGCGGCCATTTTGGGCTTTGGAATTCTGCGGGGTTTACTTCGCCGAAGCAGCATTGTTGAAAACAATATCAATCAGACCATCGCAAGCTCAGTTAACGGGGCCTCTGCCGGTATGATGTTCACAGTGCCGGCTCTGTTTATTCTGGGCAAAACGGACTTCAATGCCGTTTTGATGGTGTTCTCGTGCATTGCCGGCGGCATCCTGGGCATTGCTTTTATTATCCCCCTCCGCCGACAGATGATCGACTATGAGCGGCTTACATATCCCGGTGGTGTTGCCGTCGCCACCATTCTTAAATCCCCCGGTGCCGGTGTCCACAAAGCCCTGTTGCTGCTGGCTGGTTTGGCGTTAAGCGGCACCGTTTATTTTATCAGCCAGTTGGTTGGTTTCGAGCACTGGAATCTGGGTAAGTTTATTGGAATGCCTGATTATATGAACGGCATTTGGTTTGTTTCTCTGATGACGGTTGGTGTTGGTTTTATATCCGGAAGAGGGGGCGTTTCCTTTGTCATTGGAGGCTTTGTTTGCTATTGGATTCTGGCGCCACTTTTGGCAGCTATGGATATCTTGCCATCGCCGGAGATGCTGCAATCGCTTGATCAGACTATGCCGAAACATCTTCGATTGATCTTTTTCAGGCCGGTCGGGATTGGTATGCTCATCGGTGGAGCGTTGGCAGGCATTGTGCTGGCTTTGCCGCTCATCGTCAGTTCGATTCGGAGTATGCACAAGGCATCTAAGCTAAAAACGACCCTGTCAAAAGATGAGTTGCCAATTAAACTGCTTTACATCGGAATCGCCGGTGCCGCGCTTCTGCTTTTCGTCATTTCTGTTCTGTCCGTTAAGAATATGGGTATTCTCCGCGGCGGTTTGATGGCACTTATGGGTACTATCTGGATATGGGTGGCTGGTGTCATCTTGTCCGAATGTATCGGCCGAACCAACTGGTCACCGCTGAGTGGAATGACACTCATTGCGGTCACTATCCTCATTGTAATAAGCAGCGGCCTCGGAAAAACGGCTGCTATAATCTCGTCGGTAATGGTCGGGGCGGCGGCATGTGTGGCAATGGCTCAGGCGACCGACTTGATGATGGACCTTAAGACCGGCTATCTCGTAGGTGCTTCCCCAAGAAAGCAGCAGATCGGCCAGTTCCTTGCTACCTGGCTGGGACCCATAGTCATCCTCGCCCTGATTTTTGTACTTCACAAAGCCTATACGTTGGGCAGCGAGCGCCTGCCGGCACCACAGGCAACCGTGCTTGCCAATATGATCGAGGGTATTTTGGGTGGCCAGGTTCCCGTACATAAGTACATCGCCGGTGCCGGCCTCGGCGCGTTGTTAAGTGCAAGCGGTATCGGCGGGCTCGGCATACTTGTGGGCCTCGGCTTCTATCTGCCATTTTACATCGTCTTAACCTACAGCATTGGAATGCTGTTGCGGATTATACTTGACTGGAGAAAAGGACAGCGATTCAGCGAAGATGTTGGAATCCCGATAGCCGCTGGTCTCATCGTAGGGGAAGCCCTCATAGGAGTGGGCTTTGCAGTGTTTTTCGTTGTGAAACCGCTGTTTCAGTAAATTATGTCCTATTACGCTTGTTCCGGATGATTATGGAAATATACTAATGAAGAAGTTCGGTTTTTTGATGATAACCTTGGGTTTTCTGGCTGGTGCGCTGGTAGCTGTTGTAGATAAAGACCAGGTACGATGGGACTACTTTTCCGGCGCGCTTGCTTTCGGTATAGCAGGCATCGTGTTGGTTCGAGTTGTGCATCGGCATCAGAGCCGGTCGGAGGGTAAACTGACTGCCAACATACAGTCTATCGAATCAAGCCTGGGCCGGATTGTCAAAAACATCGGTCATCTAAATGCAGAAAAGCAGTCCATAAATACGTATGATGTGCGTCACCGCATCGACGAGCTTTTCACTGAGGATATAATCACCTTTGTCGATGCACGTGAGAGTATCAGCCAGGTTTATGGATTGGCTGCATACGCTGATATAATGGGATATTTCGCGTCGGGGGAACGGTATCTGAATCGCGTCTGGTCTGCTTCAGCCGATGGGTATATCGACGAGGTTGCAGCCTATCTGGATAAGGCGCAACTGCAATTCTCCGAAGCCCTTGGGAAGGTCCAGGAAGCCGGCCGCATGACCCAAGAACTGTCGAGGAGCTAAATGGTGGAAACGGCACGCCGCGTTTAATGAGCCTCCGGAAGTTCAAGGTTTGAAGTTCACCCCTAAAACTACTGTGATACCAAATAGAAAATTTGGCATATATTTTCAATGAAAGATTATCTGCTTCGTCTGATTTGGTTGAGGAGCTCAATAGCCTCCTCTGTCATAATCTCACCGGCCCCTTTTGCCAGATTCGTTCCCGTACCCGGTTCATACCCTCCCTCTTCGTACGCCCGGCTGTGGCAGACGTAGCCGATTGTATCATTGCTCACGGTAACAATGAAAAGATTTTTCAAACCGGCTCTTTTTTTGATATCTAAACCTACCTCAACCAGAATCTCTCCGGGCAGACCCAGGATATAAATGTCACCCAGTCTGAGGACCTGTATCTCAGTTGTTACATAGTCTATGGTTTTATCATCGTCTGCTTTCCCATCTGGCGAAGGTGTCTTCTTTGTGGGAAATTTAATCTCCTTTTTAAGCGCCTTCAAAGTGACACTGCCGGTAGTTGTAACCAGTTGCAGTCTCCTAAGCGCTTCGCCGCCCACTGCTTTACCGATTTTCTCACGAGGCTTTATTCCTCTGACAACCGGAACTGTGTTCCCGGCTAAACCCAGAGTAAACAGGCAGATTCCTCCCTCGACCTGCTCCATAACACCCGTGGCGTACGCGGGGTAATCGGCCGATATCGCGGTGCTCAAATAAGGATATATGCAAACTGGATGACAGCCAAAGTTTACCAGTGAACCAACTATTCCGCCGTTAACATCTTCCACTCTGAGCACGCAAACGTCAGAATCAATGGGGCCGAAATCCAACTGGGCTTCCTCGTGCGTATAATCAAATACAACTTGCACGGAACCGTCAGGGCTTTTCTTGATTCTTTTGGTTGCAATGACTTCGGGTTCAAGAGTAAACGCCATTCTCACCAAACCGTCGCCGGTCTTTGGCCTTCGATTATAAACGATTTCGGGAATTTGCCCTTTTGCAGCACCTATCCTCACTTCCTGCATATTCTTATGGGCAATAAGTACCGTATCTGCTATATTTCTTATCAGTGTCTGCAGGTATTTCTGGTCAATCTTGGAAGCGGGCATCCTGCCCTTTGACGGCAGCTTCGAGCGGGCAAAAACTTCCGGCCCGGAATGGGTGTGAGTGGCACAGATAAGAACATTCTGCTCAGGTATACCGGTTTTCTCTTTGATAATCCGTCTCGCTGGGTTTGTGATCTCCTCTAAAGGCGTGTACAACAAGTCGGCCGAGACTATTGCTATGGTCGTATTCCCGTCATTAAGAACCAGCGCTTTGGCATAGAGTTCATCGAGTATATCATCACTTGGTTTGCCTTTGGAACCGATAAGTTCAATCCCTAAAGGTGGAGTGATTTTTACCTTCGCACAGCCGCCTTTGAGTGCAGCCTCACCGGCCGGACAGAAGATATGGAGGGCTAAAAAAACAAACCAAACTGACATAATTGATCTTAATACACTGTACCTTCTCATGGCTGCCAATCCTTGTATCTGGTTATATCCGGGTATTCTAACGCACCATCCGTCCGGATACCAGCCAAATCTACCCTTTGTCATTCCTGCGAAAGCAGGAATCCATTTCATTGTCATTTCGAGCGGAGCGCAGCGGAGTCGAGAAATCTGGCCAATGATTTGAATAATCGGTCACTTGCATCCACCCATCTACGCATTTACTCAATCCATTTTTCCATTGTATTTTTTTTAGTTTGACAAAAGTGCTGGAATGTGATATTGTAGGTTTCAGCTTCTTCGAGAGATTTTCTTTGCTGTTATGCGATTTTGAGCCGTGTGTAGGTGAAAACGACTCAACAATGGGACATTGGGGGGCAGGAGGCAGATATGAAGGTTATAGCGAGGATTTCAAACCTGTTGGGGAAAATCACTATATTTTTTGTTATCTGCTGTTTGGTCATGGGCAGCTTTGTCGTAAATACTGCTGCGGCTTTGGATGGCTCAGGTACGCAGGAAGACCCCTGGCGGATACAGTCATTAGAGGATTTTAATGACTTTGCTGCTGATGCTAATTATTGGGATGACTATACAAGGTTGGAGACTGATGTTAATCTGGTAGGGATGGTGTATGAGAGGGCTGTGATTACACCGGATACAAGTAGCAACAATGGTTTTCAGGGAACAAAATTTCCGGGTGTTTTTGATGGAAATAGCCATATAATTTTTTCTCTGGAAATCAACGATTCAGGTGCAGGCAATGACTATATCGGCCTGTTTGGTTATGTCGGCATTGACGGCCAAGTCCTCAATTTGGCAGTTGAAGATGTAAATATTAAAGGCGATGATTATGTCGGTGGCCTGATTGGGTGGAGTGAATTAAGCAGAGTGAGCAACTGCTATTCAACTGGCTCGATTAGCGGATTTAACTATGTTGGAAGGTTGGTTGGATACAATCGGGGTTCTGTAACTAACTGTTATTCAAGCGGTTTGGTCAGTGGAACTGGAGAATATATCGGCGGGCTGATTGGATGGAATGAATTCGGCATAGTGTATAGCTGCTATTCAAGCGGCTCGGTTAGCGGACCTGGAGGTTATATCGGCGGGCTGATTGGGAAAAATTATTCAGGCACAGTGAACAAATGCTATTCAACCGGTATGGTCAGTGGAGCTGCTGTAGTCGGTGGGCTGATGGGGCAAAATTATTCTTATTCAGGCACAGTGAACAAATGCTATTCAACCAGCTCTGTCAGCGGTTATTATAAGGTCGGCGGGCTGGTGGGGACGAATGAAAACAGCAGTATATCGAACTGCTACTCAACCGGATATGTAAGCGGAACGGGAGAGAAAATCGGCGGGTTGATTGGGGCAAAATATGGTCCAGTGAGTAATTGTTTCTGGGATATACAGACCGGCGGACAAACTATCGGCGTTGGTTATGGTTCTTCCGGAGGGGTTACGGGTAAGTTGACTGCTGAAATGCAAATGAGAAGTACGTTTACAGATGCCGATTGGGATTTCATCACCACTTGGAACATAGGTGAGAACCAGACCTACCCCTACCTAAGAGTCTACCTTGCTGGAGATATCAACAAAGACGGAATAGTCAACTTCCTTGATGTAGCTATCACGGCAAACAAATGGCTTGAAGGAGATAAAGAGGATGAGTGAGATAAGAAATTCAAATCTGTTGGAGAGAGTCACCGTATTGATTATTATCTGCTGTTTGGTAATGGGCAGCTTATGCGTGCACACTACTCTGGCTTTATCTGGCTCAGGCACAGAAGTAGATCCCTGGCGGATAAAGTCGTTAGAAGACTTTAATGATTTTGCTGCTGATGCTAATTACTGGGCGGGCTTCACGAGACTGGAGACAGATGTTAATCTGGCCGGGCTTACCTACTCCACCGCTGTTATTGCCCCGGATGTGAGCAGTTCTCAATATCACCAAGGCACTAAGTATACCGGTATCTTTGACGGAAACGACCATAAGATACTGAACTTGACCATTGATGACGGAGGGGCGGGTAACTATTATGTGGGGCTGTTCGGCTATATAGATAATGGCGAAGTCAGGAATCTGGGCCTTGAAGAAGGCTCGGTCAATGTTAGTGGGTTGGCGGTCGGTGGTCTGGTGGGCTCTACTTATGAAGGAATCATCTCAAACTGCTATTCTACCGTCGATGTCAACGGTGCTCTCTCTGTCGGCGGTCTGATGGGGAGTGCAGCTTACAGTAGTGTCACAAACTGTTATTCAACCGGCGATGTGAGCGGAACTGGCGATGCTATCGGTGGCTTGGTAGGTTATATTTTAGGAGCTGTCTTGAACTGCTATTCTACCGGCAATGTAAGCGGCAGCGATTGGTCTGTCGGCGGATTGATTGGGTCTAATCAAGCCTACATCTCGAACTGCTATTCGACCGGCGATGTCAATGGTGTGGAACGTGTCGGTGGATTGGTGGGGGCAAATTTCGATGCTGTTCGGAACTGCTATTCTACAGGCGATGTCCAGGGAGGAGGAGATGAGAACGTCGGCGGCCTGGTGGGGTATCATTACTCTCCTGGTATTTCGTACTGCTTCTGGGATACCGACACACAAACCCATGGCGTAACTGAAAGTATTGGTGGAGGTTCGGGCGTTGTTACCAATGTTCTCGGCCTTCCCACCTCCCAACTACATCAACAGTTCACCTTCACCGACTGGGATTTCATCCACGTATGGAACATCGGAGAGAACCAGACCTACCCCTATTTAAGAATCTACCTGCCTTCAGATATCAACAAAGACCGAATAGTAAACTTCCTTGATATAGCTATCTCGGCAAACCAATGGATCCAAGAGAAATAGGGGGCAGGAAGGGTAATTTAGAATGTCAAATTGGTGCCCAAAAAAAGTCCATTTTTTTTACAAAAAAGTTCGATTTTCATTGAACATTTAGACGGAGGTTGGTATAATACAAACCGCCATAGAAATGGCAGATTAGCGCCAGAACCGCAAGTCGTAAGCTGCAGCGCAGCAAGGTCTTAGGGCCAGCAGGCCAAGTCAGCCTAAGTGTTAAACATTTTGGGGTATCCATGGCTAACAAGAACCGTCTTATCCGCCTGAAAATAAAAGTCTGCCCGAAGGGCCTCCACAGTTTTGCATTTTACATTTTGATTTTTGCGTTTTCCTTCACGAGATACACGCACATAAACCTTTATTCGGCAAGCAAGGCAAACTTTTGAAAATTTCAATCTGTAATCTGTGGTCAAAAAATAATCGTTTACCCCGTGAGATAGCGAAGCGTTATCTAATGGGGGGTGTATTAATGACAAAAAAACACCTATTTAGCCGCTTACAAATAAAAGTCTGCCCGAAGGGCCTCCACAGTTTTGCATTTTACATTTTAATCTTTGATTTCCCTCCTCACTTGCCCTTAATGTCATTGCCCGCAAGTACTTATGTGCTTACAAGGTGTCTCTACAACTGTAAAGAAACATTTACAGATGTCATGAGCGCTTTACAAATCAAACTTTTTTTGCAAAACAAAGCCAAATTCCGAAAAAGTCAAATGAACGTAAATAAAGTATTAACAAAGGATTATGATAAAAAGGACACTTGGTCAATTGGGAAAAACGAACCCAAAACGAACCCAAAACGAACCCAAATCCAAAAAGGCCAAAATGAACATAACTTCTATTATAACAAAGGATTATGAAAATATATCAAATTGGGCAATTTGTGAAAACGAACCCAATTTATCGCGGCGTAGCCTCTGGCGAAGCCGGATCAAAGCCAAACAAAGCCAATTTCAAACGGCACACTTACTCATTGATAGGATGTTGCACAGTTACTTGCCCGTGGCACTTTTTCCACTAACATCGCCCGCATCGCGATATTATAATGGAATCTTCAGTCAATTATCATATTTCTGGAGACAAATGAAAGGGTTTGGAAATGAATAAGAACAATTTAACCAGACGACAGCTTTTAGCTGCTGCATCAGCAGGTACGTTCGCCGCAGTATCAAGGAGTATCCCGGCCTATGGCAACATTAGTAACAAGGGCCGCAAACTGGCAATTCTTGGCGGCGAACCTGTCAGAAAGAACAAGAGCTGGCCAGGCTGGCCATACTGGGATGAGAATGTCTTAAACTCAGTAGTGAAGACCACAAAAAGCAGGATTTGGTGCAGAATCCAGTCCAGGTCGGGCACGGTCCCCACGTTTGAAAAGAAATTTGCTCAACTGATGGGCACGAAGTTCTGCGTGGCCACGGGTTCCGGGACGCAGGCATTGCACACTTGCGTCGAAGCCCTTGGAATTGGTGCCGGAGATGAGGTCATCACCTCACCCTATACCGACCCCGGGACGATTGCTTCCATTTTGTCGGCCAGAGCGCTACCTGTCCTGGCTGACTTGGATCGCCAATCGTATCAACTCGACCCCGATGACGTGGAAAGGAAAATTACCGAAAACACCAAAGCAATTATGCCCGTGCACATGATGGGCCAGCCCTGCGATATGGAAAGAATCATGGCCATTGCCAAAAAGCACAATCTGAAAGTAATCGAAGATGCTGCGCAGGCACACCTTTCCGAATATCAGGGCAAAAAGTTGGGCACTATCGGCGACCTTGGATGTTTTAGCTTTCAGTCGAGCAAGACTATTGCCTGTGGAGAAGGCGGCGGCATAATCGGAAATGATGAGCAGCTTATGGACAAATGTTATACCGTCCATAACCACGGCACATCGCGCGCCGGACGCACCGAAGTGGCGGGGCCGAAATACCGCATGAACGAGTTTGAAGCAGCCGTTTTGCTCGGCCAGTTGCCCGGCGTGGAAGAACGATTCGCCCGCCGCAACGAGAACGCTGCCTATTTGACCTCCAGGCTCAAAGATATTCCTGGAATCGTTCCACAAAAACTGTACAAGGGCACTGCAAGTGGCTCCTTTTACATCTATGCGACGACGTATCGAAAGGAGTACTTCAATGGTGCTGATCGCAGCACTTTCCTTAAAGCTCTAAGTGCCGAAGGTGTTAGTCTCAGCCCCTATATAAGGCAGGGCCTGCATAAGGAACCGTGGATAGAGCACATATTGAATTTAAAGGTCTATCAGAAAATGTTTTCCAAAAAGAGACTGGACAGATACCGTGATGAGATTAAGTGTCCCAATTGTGACCAGGTTTGTCGCGAGATGGCCATGATCTGGGCTTCTGGTACTCTGCTTGGAACCAAAGAAGATATGGCCGATATCGCAAATGCCATCCTCAAAGTCTATGAGAACAGGGACAAACTACACTTGATATAATCGGCGGATGTTTACCGTCAGAAAAAATTGCCTAAGTCAGGGCTTTTGTTACCCTGCATACTCTGCGTTAACATGGCCGGTTTGCGAAGAAAACATGTAACCTACTATGCCGGCGGGGTGTATAATAGAATAAAGTGGTTGGCCGGTTCAACGGCCGGAAGCGTCGATATCGAGCCGCTTGTTGTGTTATTATGGAGAGCGTAGCGTTCAGGAGTAATGTTTATGAAGACAAATGGAAAATCCAGGCTTGGAATACTGTGTGCCGTAGTTGTACTGCTATGTGCCGTCTTGGCTGTGGGAATTGGCATAAAACTGTCTCAACCGCATCGCCTTGAGGATGAATCACAAGTCGAAAAGCAACAAACCAAGCCTGTAGAAACACGTCCGCAAGAGGAGGAAATTAAGCAGTCGGAAATGACTGCAGAAGACGAGGAGTTCCTGCAGTGGCTGGACGAGGAGATTGAGACATTAGAAGAGCAAGAGAAAGCAGAGGCCATACTGGTCGAGGAAGAACCGGATGATATGCCGGTGGCCGAACCGGTAGAAAACGAGGTTCAGGAAACGAGAGGTTTTGGCGGCTGGAGAGAAGTCTGGGCAAACCTGGAGCTGACAGAAGAAGAGCAGGCTAGGATAAAAGAAGGATTCAGGATAGCGATTGAGAGATGGATGAATTTGTCACCGGAGGAGAGGGAGGCGGAAGGGGCCAGGCTCAGGGAAATGGGAGAAAGATGGGAGAATATGTCCGAAGAGGAGAGGCAGGAGACCAGCGAAAGAATGCGGGACCGATTCGAAGAGTGGCGTCAAAGCGACCGGGCAGAACTTCCCGAACTCAGCCTTGATTGATGTCTGGCGCTAAACGAAAGACAAATCTCGGATCAATATCCTTTCGAAAAAGCAGAATGAAAAGACTTGTAATTTTGAGGGGGATTTGCTAACTTCATGACAATTCTAAAGGAATAGCGATTTTTATAAGGTGCGAAAAACGGAAATGTCGGTCAGGGAAATCTCACAGAAAGGAAAAGACTCATGAACAGGATGAACCTGGGAAAAACAGTCACAAGAAACGTATCTTTCGCACTCCTGACGGTCGCCCTTCTCCTGGTGTGCTCCTGCTCCCGAAGTGGCACGGGCTTCCAGCCCGTGAAAAACACGGCCAAGATGGCCGTGCCACAACGGAACGGCTGGGACCTGCTGCCCGAGATTCTGAGCCGCATCGTCCCACCCACTTTTCCGGATCGCGATTTCAACGTGACCGATTACGGCGCGGTCGGCGACGGCGTCGCCGACTGCAACCCGGCCTTCAAGAAGGCCATCGCGGCCTGCACGAAGGCCGGCGGCGGACGCGTCGTCGTTCCGAAAGGCACATTTCTCAGCAATGGTCCCATCCACCTGGACAACAACGTCAACCTGCACGTGACCAAAAACGCCACGATCATGTTCGGCACGAACTTTGACGACTATCTCCCCCACGTCAGAGTCAGGTGGGAAGGCACGGAGTGTTACAATTATTCGCCTTTGGTCTATGCGTACAAAAAGACCAATATCGCTCTTACTGGAAAAGGTTCGCTCAATGGGCAGGCAGAATCCTCCTGGGCCATGTGGAGCGGGAAAACCAGGCTTGGAACGACATCTAACGAGGAACTGCGCAAGATGAACCACGACGATGTCCCCGTGGAACAGATAAAGATCTATGCGAAACCGACGTTTTTTGAACCTTTCGAGTGTACGAATGTTCTCATCGAAGACGTGACGATTCTCGATTATCCGTTCTGGTGCGTTCATCCGACGTACTGCACGAATGTAACGATTCGGAGACTTGTTGTCGATAGTCATAACTCGAACAACGACGGACTCGATCCCGATTCATGCACGGATGTACTGATGGAAGACTGCTGGTTGGACCAAAGCGACGACTGTCTGGCGATCAAGGCCGGGCGGGACAACAGCGCGTGGCGTAAAGGCCGGGCGTGCGAGAATATCGTTATACGCAATATGCCGTCGAACTTTGGCGGTATAGCTATCGGCAGCGAGATTGCCGGCGGTGTCCGCAATGTCTTCTTCTACGACTGCAAATATGAAAGCGGCAACGTGCTGTACTGCAAGTCGAACCTCGATAGGGGCGGATTCATTAAAAACATCTATGTCAAGAACCTCGATATAGGTAAGGCCCGAATTCTGAGATTGAGAAACAACTATCACGGATATCGAGGCGGCAACTACCCGACGGAAATCCGCAACATCAACATCCAGGACGTGCATATCGGAGCAGGGAACGACGAGACGATATCCTGTCAGGGAGTCGAGAAGGCGCCTGTTTTCGATGTCTTCATCAAGAACGTCACCATTGACACACTCGAGAAGGGGCCAATCATGCACATTCGAAATACTGAGAATATTGTGCTTGAGAACGTAGTTATCGCCGGTAAACTTCAGCCCACTCACCCGCCGATGATGCCGCCTGAAGAAAAAGAGCTTGAAGGAACGGCGTCTATCGCCCCCAGTCGCAGCGGAAAGTGGAGCACCCCTTCCAACTGGGAGACCGGACGTGACGGGGCGCGCCTGAAATGGAGCGGCGACAAAGCCAATCGCCTGCCCGACGACAAGATAGACGAGCGGGTATTGATCGGAAAGAAGCGTGGTGTTACGCTGACGCTCGATCGCGATATCGACGGTGAGTTCGAGATTCGGGTCTATGAGGAAGCGACGTTTGTTATTCCTGACGGCTTCACGTTCAAGGTCAACGGGCCGTTCATTGTCGACCGGCACAAGAGCGTGGCGAAGCAACTCGGCGGAACGGTTAAAATCGCCGGGAGCCTTGATATCGACACCACGACCGGCCGCTACGTGATCGAAGGCGGAACAGTTAGCTGTAGCAGATTGAGGCTCAACGAAGGGATGTTTGTTGTCGACGACCACAAGGGCAAGATAAAGTTGATAGCCGTTAACGGCGCGTACGAAACCGGCGACGGTGAAGGCGATACGACAACGAAGTTTATCGCCCACAAAGGCGGCGTGACGCCTGTACAATGTAAGGACCTGCTGCTCGCTTCCTATATGGGCGAAAAGCTGATTGTCGATGTGACCAACTATGACTATGCGGCGAATGGGGACTTGGTGCTTTTTTCCTATACCGGGACTCGGAAGGGCGAATTCGACGGCGGCCCCGAGAAACCGGAGGCCCAAGTTACCATTATCGGCGCCAAAGCCGATTTGGTATACGACGACGCCGGAAAGAAAATTAAGCTGACCAACTTTCGCCCGTGAGACCGTGAAGCTGGCTATGTATGGAAAAAAGAAATCAAAAAGGAGGAGTTTTATGAAATCCCGATACGTTCTCTTTCTTACAATAGCAATTATCCTTACCTTGCTTTTCACAATTATGCACTCGCGGGCCGCGTTCGCCGCTGAAGAACCGGAAGGCCTTGTCGGCTGGTGGAGGCTCAATGGCAATGCCAACGATAGTTCCGGCAATAACAATCATGGCGCCCTTTTGGGCGACCCTAAATGGGTGGCTGGGAAGATAGACGGTGCGCTGGAGCTCGATGGTGACGATAGTGTTGACCTTGGCAATCCGAGTATTCTTGACTTCGGGACAGGCGATTGGACTATATGTGCCTGGATAAAAACAACGTACACTGGCAGAAAAGGCACCATATTTGCTAACGGCGGGGGTGAGGGCGGCGGAAT
>JAUWLI010000128.1 GCA_030613765.1 Phycisphaerae bacterium | reverse complement strand
GACCATTCGGCAAATTCGTTCTTTTCTATTAACTCTCGTATTTTCCCCATTAATCTCTGGTAAAACCTAAGATTATGCAGAGATACTAAAATTGGGCCCAGCATTTCTCCAACATTGAAGAAATGCCTCAGCGCCCCCCGGCTAAAATTCTCACAGCAGTAGCAGTCACAGCCGGCTTCGATACTTCTGGTATCATTTATATGGGCGTTGTTCCTTAATCGTAAAGGGCCATTCTCGGTGAAAGCAAAGGCGTTTCGTCCGTTTCGGGTTGGCAGAACGCAATCGAACATATCGACACCGGCCTTGACCGCTGCGATAATATCGTCTGGCGTGCCGACGCCCATTAGATAGCGAGGCTTGTCCTTTGGCAAAAACTGCATTGTGTGAGAGACTGTTTTTATCATATCTGCGTGTCCTTCACCCACACTTAAGCCCCCGATAGCATATCCGTCAAAGTCCAGTTTAACAAGTTCATCGGTGCAGTAGCTTCGCAAGTCCGGATTGATTCCGCCCTGCACGATGCCAAAAAGCATTTGGCTGTTATTGGAATGGGCCTGTTTGCATTCCTGTGCCCAGCGGATAGTCCTTTCTACAGCTTTGTTTAGCTGAGCGTCATCACAGGGAAAGTGTGCGCATTCGTCGAAGCACATTATTATATCCGCACCCAGCCGGTTTTGGATTGTTGTTACTGTTTCAGCGTTCAGGTATATTTTTGCTCCGTCCACGTGGCTGGCAAATTCGACACCATCATCATCGACCTTGGTCAAATCACTTAGGGAAAAAATTTGATATCCACCGCTATCAGTCAGAATTGGGCCATTCCAGGCCATAAGTTTATGCAGTCCGCCAAGTGCCTCCACCGCATCGACTCCGGGGCGAACCAGCAAATGGTAGGTGTTGGCTAAAACAATCTCGGAGCCCGTTTCTTTTAGTTGTTGTGGACTGATACCCTTTACCGCACCTGCCGTGCCCACAGGCATAAAAGCAGGTGTTTCAACCTTGCCGTGCGATGTGGTTAATAAACCACGCCGTCCTGAAGAGCCGCTGTCTCGATGGAGAATTTCAAAGTCACTCATATTTTCATTGTATATTGCGGGGTGTCTCGTGCGAAAAAATAAATATATCGGCACCCAATACTGTTCAATAAATCCTTTTAATCCTCGAACCACGATAGTAAAAGCCGAGTATCTCCTTTGCCGTCATGTCTTTTCTTGCCATACCTTGAGCCCCGCATTGACACATTCCTACACCATGACCGAAACCTCTGCCTGATAAAAACGCCCATTTATCACCCAGGTCGACTATTTGGAAAATTGCGCTTTTTATCTTACGGCCGCTTGAGTCAACTGAAAGACGAAAGTCCTCAGCTCTAAGGAAATCGCTTTTGCCCGTTGAGCCGAGAAGCTCGACCTGAGTCAATCGCGAATATTTTTCATCGTTGCCCGGATAATCACTTTGCTTTGATACTTTGATTTTTATGATTTTACCAAGCGGCTTTAACTTTGGATACCTCTGTTGTAGCTTATTTGTTACATAGCCTTTTTCAAATTGGATCATAGGCCAGAAAAAAAAGTGGGATCTGGCAACGTCCTTACAATAAGGGCACACGACACTAACCAGGGCTTCAAAGGAATCACCGAATACATGCTTGCTGTTTTCAGTGTAGCCGCCACAGACTGAGCTGTAGTAAGCAGGGAAGATATCTTCGGTGCCGGCCGAGTCCTTACAGACCAAAACCTCACCGTATGTCTTGTTGACGGCATCCCACACCTGCCTGGATTCGGCTTTGACACCGAGGTAAACCTGATGTGCCTCCGTATTTCTCACATCCCAGTTGCGATTCTTGCCAAAACGCTTTTTGATGTATAGGCAATAGGTCCTGGACGCAGTTGCCTGCGCCTTAAGTGCCTCTGGTTCCCAATAATCGGGCATCTCGGCTCCAACTACGCCTGCTAAATATGGTTCGAGTGGAACAAGGTTGATTGCATCGAAGGAATGGTCTTCACCATTGGTTATTAGCTTTAACTTGCCGCGATAATCGTTGCCGTTGAGGTTAAAAATGTAGGGCTCGTTCGGAGAAATAATAACTTCTTTACTTGCAAACTCTTCGCCGCCAATGTTAATTCCGCCTTCGGATACGCTGACGTTTATCGGCACATTGGTCTGACCAAAGTGCTGTCTGGTTGCTGTTAAATTGTCACTGGTACTAATGCTGAAGCCAGAGTGGCTCTTAAGTTTGCAGTCCGTGACATCATTGAGCAGCAACACCCTTACCCAGAATTGAGGTTCGGCATCCATCTGCGGCGTCGGTCTGGCCAGTTTTCTCGCCTTGCAGCCGCCGAGGATTATCAGCAAAAGTAAAGGAAAACCTATTTTGAATATTCGAAATGCAAAATGAGCTCCTGGAGAAATTGCTGAAGCTGTATGTTTAAGGCGATTTGCGGCCGATTGGGTGTTAGTGGACAACGTAAATTTCCCCGAATATCTCTCATATTGAGATCCCAAATAAATCTGGGAATTGTTCATCTTGTATATAGCCCACAATTTATTGGGGCTTTATTTGCTCTTAATCAAGGATTCGCAGTGATAATCCAATGTTGCTGATGGCCTTTGTGATCTCGTTCAAACTTGTTACACCGAAGTTTTTACACCCCAGCAGCTCCGCTTCTGTTCTGCGTATCAAATCGTCGAGCGTGCGAAGTTCAAGTTTTTGAAGACACTTTCGAGCACGCACCGATAATTGAAGGTCATCTATTGATTTGCTCAGGAGTTGTTCATCTTTGTCTTCTGAGACGCTCAGATCAGAGAATTCTGCTGGAGAAAGCTTTTCCTCAAGGGCCATACCAAGATGCAGGCTTTTTGTTTCGAGAAGGGCCTTGATTTCTCGAAGGGACGTTTCCCCGAAGTTTTTATAAGATAACAGTTCTGCCTCGCTGATATTTAAAAGGTCGCTCAGGGTTATGATGTTCATTTTTCTCAGGCAGTTTCTACTACGTACCGACAGCTCAAAATCAGAGATAGGCGTTTCGAGGATTTGGTTTTTACGTGTTTTCTTCTCTTCTTTTTCCTCGTCGTAGAACATCGTTTTTGCACTTTCGACGTCTTTACTGAACAGGATTGCCCTTTGATGATTCGGATGAAACTCCAGTACCGTATCGACACATTGGGATGCTTTGTCAAGTTCCTCGCGGTCTTCGTAAAGTACTGCTAAATTTAGCAGCGCGCTTACATAGACCTGAGTTCCTGAAGCAATTTGCCTGTAGTAGTCGATTGCTGCGTCTTCATCCCCCGACAAATCGCAGCGGTAAGCCATATGGAAAAGTGCTCTCTGATGGTTCGGCGATAATTCCAAAGCTGCTTTGTAGTTGTCCATTGCCTCTTCATAGAGCCCCTGTGCTTCCTGAAGTTGTGCAAGCTGGCAGTGGTATTCGGCACTTACATTTTCAAAATTTGAGCATGTTTTGAGTTCCCTGGCGGCAGCCTCATAGTTGGATGCATAACGATATGTGGCGGCTTTTTCCAGAGTTGTGTTTAATTTATCGGCACCGTAATCAATGCCTTTTTTAAAGTTTTCGATTGATTCGTCGAATTTGCCCATTCGCCTGAGTGCAAAGGCCATGTATATGAATTTCTCTTTACAGTCCGCCCCTTTTTTGAGTTTCTTGGTTGCTTCTTCGTTTTTGCCGACAATAAACAGTCCGATACCCGTAGATAAAGAAGCCTTCTGACCGCCCTTGCTCATATTTTCTTCCAACTGTTCACTGAAATTAAGCAGGTTGCTCTCGCTGGAATGGACGAAATCGGAAAGCTTCTTGATTTCCTCCATTGACGGCAGGTCTTTGGCAAATAAGTCGACTTCCAACTCTGTGATTGGTTCCATAAAAAAATGCTCCTTACTTCTATTTCGTATATTGCAACTGGTATTTGCTTGCTTTTTTCGCAATCCGCATAACGATATAGGGAGGTATTATAACAACGATACAGACCTTTGCAACACATTTTTTTAGCCACAGGAATTCACAAATTATCTTAAATTTCCTTGATTTCGCCACAAGAAAGCGTATAATTGCATTTATACCACATTTCAGCAGTGGTAGAGTCCAAAGGAGGCGCGGACATGCAATTACTTTTGATTAGGTTTTTACACGCATTAGAGCCCAATCTTTCCGCTATACGTGCGCCATAAATATCAACCATTTTTTCTGAGGGAGACGAAAATGAAAAAGCTAATTATTTTAAGTTTTGTTGTCCTGCTGATTACAGCCACGTTAGCACCAGCGGTAATACGCAGAGTCCCAAGTCAGTACCACACCATTCAAGCGGCGATAGATGCCTGCGAAGACGGTGATGTGGTTCTTGTTGCGGACGGCAGGTACGCCAAAGCGTATATCTCTGGCGTAATCCATAAAAACAAAGCAATCACAGTGCAAAGTGAAAATGGTCCCGAAAACTGCATTATCGACGGCGGTGGGGAATGGGGCTTCTGGTTCTACCGTACCGGAACTACTGCTTGCCGCCTGGAAGGATTCACTGTAACTAATTGTCAATACGATTTTGGGGCCATCTATTGCTCACAAGACAGCAGCCCCACAATCGTCAATTGTATTGTGACCAACAATGGCGACCCAGGAGGTCCCTCACATTACAGAGGTAGCGCCGGAATCCGTTGCGATACTCTAAGTAGCCCGACTATATCCAACTGTATTATCGCCAACAACTATTTCTGCGCCGGTTACGAGGGCTTCGGTGGTGGAATATTATGCGCTTGGAGTTGCAATCCTACGGTCACAAACTGCACAATCGTTAATAATACCAGCTGTAATAAAGGAGGCGCTATCTACTGTAAGTCTAATTGCCATGTCAAAGTTAGCAATTGCATTTTATGGTCAAACTCAACTACTGAGATAGACTTGGATGGTGTTTCTTCTGCATCAGTCACTTATAGCAATGTTCAAGGTGGCTGGCCCGGGGACGGCAACATCGATGCTGACCCCTCTTTTGTACACGCCTCCATTGGTGACTATCATCTGCTTACAAATTCGCCCTGTATTGATGCGGGGGATCCCAATTACGTAGCCCAGTCTGATGAAACGGATTTAGATGGTAAGCCCCGCCTAATTGGTGCCCAAATAGATATGGGCGCTTACGAGTTACAACCTCCTCGCACCTTATACGTCGATGCGGATGCTACCGGTTCAAATGATGGATCGAGCTGGGCGAACGCTTATAATGACCTGCAGGATGCTCTCGCTGTCGCTGAGGCTGGTGACAAGATTCGGGTGGCCCAGGGCGTTTACTCTCCCGAGGGTCCACTACATAGTCAAGCAAGCAATCCGAATCCACCTGATGGTGCTGGCGTCAGCAATATGGATGCTGACTTGAGCTGGACGGCCGGCTTTGATGCCACATCGCACGATGTCTACTTCGGAACGACCAAGCCGCCACCATTCATGCAGAACCAGACTGCAACAACATTCGACCCCGGCACGATGGCTTATTACACTACGTACTACTGGCGTATCGATGAACTCAGTAATGGGGGCACAATCACCGGTGCTATATGGAGTTTCACGACACTGTCCGCTCCACCACCAATGGGCTCAAATGTAAGTCAGGGCAATACTGTAACAGCCGGCGACCGAACGGCCACGTTCCAGCTTATAAACGGCGTGGTTATTAAGGGTGGCTACGCCGGCTTTGGTGAACCGAACGCAGATGCTCGGGATATCGAGGCATACGAGACCATCCTGAGCGGCGACCTGGCCGGCAACGACATAAACGTGACCGATCCCCGTCATTTACTTGAAGATCCCACACGGGCTGACAACAGCTACCATATAGTAACTGGCACTGGTTGTGACGAAACTGCCGTTCTCGATGGATTCACAATCACCGCCGGTAACGCAAATGGCTTCTTTCCAGACCCGACCTCCAGAGGCGGTGGGATGTATAACAACCAAGGCAGCCCAACACTGACCAACTGCACGTTTCGTAACAATTCAGCTGAAAACGACGGTGGTGGAATGTACAATCGCTTGAGTAGCACAGTGTTGACCAACTGTTCCTTTATCGGTAACTCGGCGGACCACGGTGGTGGTGGGATTCAAACCATATTCAGCAACATGACGCTTATTGACTCCACATTCAGTGGCAACTGGGGTGGTCAAGGTGGCGCGATGTATAACCACGGCGACCCTAGCCCGATGATTCGCAACTGTACGTTCGATAGAAACTCGGCCAATTTTGGCGGTGTGATGCAAAACAGGTTCAGTGGTCCGACTCTTATCAATTGCATATTCAGCGGGAACTCGGCATATGAGGGTGGTGTGATTCGGGACATCACCAGCAACTCGACGCTGACAAATTGTACGTTTGTTGCAAATTCAGCACCGGAAGGACGCGCTCTGGCCTGCGATTCGTACCAGCACTCGAATCCGAGCAACATTCAGCTTGCCAACTGCATCCTTTGGGATGGCGGGGACGAAATATGGAACAATGACAATTCGCTCATCACGATTACCTATAGCAACGTTCAGGGCGGCTGGCCGGGCGCACCGGGCGCAGGTAACATAAACGCCAACCCATTATTTGTGGACCCGGCCAACGGCGACTATCATTTGCTGCCGGATTCGCCTTGCATAAACACCGGCGACCCCGATTACATAGCTGGGCCTGACGAAACAGACCTGGACGGCAAGCCCCGCGTAATCGGCGGCCGAATCGATATGGGCGCTTACGAGTTCAATCACATCCCCATCGCCGATGCCGGGCCGGACCGGGCTGTTGAGGCACAGGCAAAATGGGGAGCTGCTGTCACGCTCGATGGCTCCGGCTCAAGCGACGCTGATTCTACGCCCGGCACAAGGGACGATATAAACGATTTTAACTGGTACCAACTCGACCCCTGCGACCCGAACTTCGATGTCTTCCTTGGAAATGGCCGGATTATAGACTGCAACCTCCCAATCGGTGAGCATATTATTCTCCTCGAGGTAAGCGATAAGGCCGGCGCTTATGACACCAACGAAGTAACCATCATTGTTCAGGATACTACCCCGCCGGTTATCAACTGCCCGCCGGACGTGACCCTTGAATGCCCCGCTGACACGACACCGAGTGCAACAGGCAAAGCAACAGCCACTGATACCTGTGGAACTGTAACGATTACACACAGTGACCAGTGGCAGCCAAGCTGCGGCAATACCGGGATACTCACCCGCACATGGACAGCAACCGACGAATCCGGCAATAGTTCAAGCTGTCTGCAAACGCTCACGGTTGTAGACACAACGCCGCCCCAATTCCAGTTATCCGTAGCACCCACAATGTTGTGGCCGCCGGATCATAAGATGGTTCCGATTACTCCCTCCTGGACGGTGAGCGACGATTGTGATGCGGCACCGGAAGTGTCCTTAGTCAGCATTATTGCGAACGAAGGTGATGACACCATCGGTGACGGACACACCAGCAATGATATCCAAATAAACGAGGATGGCTCTATCTATCTAAGGTCCGAACGCAGCGGGACAGGCAATGATCGCGTTTACACTATAACCTATCAGGCAGTCGATGACTGTGGAAATACTACTGTGCGCAGCGCTAGCGTCAGCATACCACATGATTTTCAGGTTTTAGCGAGAATTGCTTCTCGATGGCTGTGGGCCGGCCCGGGCAGGATTCCCGAAGACCTTAACGGTGACGGATTTGTGAATTTAAAGGACATAGCTATATTTGCTAACAACTGGATACAATAGTTTTTCGCAGGTTACAATTTTCT
>JAUWLI010000006.1 GCA_030613765.1 Phycisphaerae bacterium | reverse complement strand
CCTTTGAGCGCCAGGCGGTTTGCTCTCTGGCAGGCGATTGGCCACAGGCTTTGACTGTTGCCGGTTTCATGGCTGATGGTAATATTTTTCTTGGTACTTCTACGGTCAGAATAATCCATCCCGGCATGAAGGTGATGGAAGAATTGGCGAGCTGCTGGCTACAGGGAGATTGTGCACATCCGGCCTGGTGCGATGGAATCGATATGAACAGAGACTCTTTAGTGAATTTGGCCGATTATGCCTTACTTATGAATATTGAAGTAGAGTTTGTTACCGATGAATGAAAACTATTAGCTAACGCAAAAGCAACAGCAGAAAACTTTTCTTTGTTAAAACAGGAATAATTCAATAAACCAAAATCCCCAATTCCAGTCAACATAAGAAGTTCCGGCAATAATCCCGCATTTACGCATACACTCATTTACTCATTTTCAAAATATTTCTTAAAAAGTTCGATTTTCATTGAACCTTCCGTAGTAGTTTGGTATAATTATAATCGCCATAGAAATGGCAGATTAGCGGAGAACCGCACGAGTAGTCCCGCACCAATTAGACGTGAGTCTAAGCGAAATTGGTGCGGGGCAAGGACATAGGGCCAGCGGCCCACGAAAAGCCCAGCAGGGCACGCAAAAAAGCATTATTTTGCATCATAAAAGCCAATGTTGTAAACATTTTGGTGTATTAATGACTAATAAACACCTATTTAGCCGGCTAAAAAATCCGCGTAAGCCGTGCAATCCGCGGTTAAAAAATCCTGTTATCCTGCCTGCCCTCGAATTTCGTCGTCGGGGGTCTAATTTTTCTTCGTGCCTTAGTGGTGAAAAAATCTGTGCAATCTGTGGTAATTCTATGTCATTAAAAGACTTACGTGCCTGCAAGGCACTCTACAACTGTAGAGAAACCTTTACAGATGTCATGAGCGCTTTACAAAATAAACTTTTTATGCAAAACAAAGCCAATTTCAGAAAAGTCAAGTTGAACGTAAATGAAGTATTAACAAGGGATTATGTACAAATGGACACTTGGTCAATTGGGAAAACAAAGCCAATTCAAAGCCAATCAAAGCCAATTCAAAGCCAATTAAAGCCAATAAAATGCTAAAACAAAGCCAATTCAAACCCAAACAACCCCAATTTCAGTGTCCAACCATGTTAAACTGCGCAATCTGCAGCGCCAATACTTCAACCGGTTCGGGCACATTCAGAGAATCGGCGGATGCATACTACGACAGGGAAAACACACTTGTAATATGCTGTGCGATGGCTATCATAGACAATAGTGTGGCCTATACGACGTTTAGGCCGAAGGGAAACAGCAATACCCGGAGCAAATGTGGATTTGAAGTTGAAACCATTCAGTTTGGAGGAAAACCGTTATGAGCGACATTACTAACAAAAGCACGTCACGCCGTGAGTTCCTGAAAAACACCGGCCGCATCGCCGCTACATCGGCTTTTATGGCCGCCGCCGCCCCACGTATATACGCCGGGGAAAGCAACACTATCAAGGTGGCCTTGGTAGGTTGTGGTGGGCGTGGCACGGGAGCCGCCGTCAACGCCTTATCAACCAAAGGTTCGACTCAACTGGTAGCCCTGGCTGATGTTTTCGAGAATCGTGTTAAGGGCAGTCTCAAGAGTCTCTCCGGACGGTTCGAAAAGCAGGTAAATGTTCCACAAGACCAGCAGTTCCTTGGCCTGGATGCTTACAAGAAGGCCATCGATGCTATTGCGCCTGGCGGGGTCGTGCTTCTGGCCACGCCTCCGGCGTTTCGGCCGATCCACCTCGAATACGCAGTGGCCAAAGGCTGCCATGTTTTTATGGAAAAGTCTTTCGCCGTTGATGCTCCCGGCATTCGCCGGGTACTCAAGGCCGGCAAAGAGGCCGAAAAGAAGAATCTTAAGATCGCCGGCGGCTTGATGAGCCGCCACTATAAACCGCTGGAAGAGGCGGTCCAAAAACTGCATGAAGGTGCCATCGGCGATATCATCACCTGTTGGGCATACCGCGAGCACGGACCGGTCGGTTTTATTCCGCGACGGCCCGGCATGAACGAATTGGCTCACCAGATCCAGAACTATAGCAACTTCACCTGGCTAAACGGTAGTTTCATTCTCGACTGGCTGATTCACAACCTCGATGTGTGCTGCTGGTGCAAGGATGCCTGGCCGGTATCGGCCCAGGGTCAGGGAGGGCGTGAGGTCCGTACCAAGCCTGATCAGTTGTTTGACCACATTGCAGTGGAATACTCTTTTGCCGATGGTACGCGACTGTTCGCGCAAGGCCGGCATATGCATAATTGCTGGGGCTTTTTCGGCGACGTGATCCATGGTACGAAGGGCTCGGCCGTGCTCGGCGAAGGGATTCCCCAGCCCCGCATCTACAAAGGTCACCAGCAGACGTCAGCGAATGTGATCTGGCAGTACGACGGACCGCGCGGTAGTGGTTACCAGGTTGAGCATGATCTGCTTTTCGATGCGATTCGCGAGAACAAGCCTTACAATGAGGCTGAGCGTTGTGCCTATGCTGCTATGGTTGGCATCCTGGGCCGCATGGCTGCTGAGTCCGGCCAAACGATTAAATGGGAAGAGGCTTTGGCTTCAAATCTGGAGTTGGCTCCTGGTTTGGACCAGTACACTATGGATTCTGAAGCGCCGGTGAAGCCGGATGCCCAGGGTGATTACCCTGTCGCCAAACCCGGCGTGACCAAGGTGCTGTAATAGTCTACCAGCCCGGATAGCCATCGATCATAAAAAAGCGTTAATATTATGTATCCCACATGGATTTCATTTCCCAGATATCCATGTATTGAATATTGGCAGCCGGATTCTTTTCGATGATTCGAAGACCCTGATGGTCCGGATCTGGATAGCCTACAAACGTTATGGCGTAGCCGTTGACGTAAACCTCTATAATGCAACGGTCGATGAACACGCGCAGCGTAGTTACATCATCGGCTGGCAGGTCGATGGACTGAGATCGATCACCGATCCCAAAGGTTCCTTTCGTGGCGTCGAGGGCTTTGGCACAAAAACCGGCGGCGAGAGAGGGGGCAAGGTTCTCTTTCTTAAATTTGATGACGAGATCAATAACTTCCTGGCTGATCATCGGCCTTCCAACCGTTTTACGGTTCTTGCTGCCATCATATTTCTCAGCAATGAGTCTGCGAAACCATCCGAGTATGGTATCAGGCGTAAACAGAACTGTACATTGCTCCAGCATTCTCCTGCTTAGTCTCTTGGCCTTGGCAGCCACTTTCATTCGCTGACTATTGGTCAATAGAATTCGTTTGTTCTGCTTTTCCTGCTGCTCCAGGAGTACGCGGACCTGTTCGCGAAGATAATCGATGGCTTTGTAAAGCTCCTTATCAATGCAATACGCAAGATAGGTGACGAGTGTAATCCATAATTGCCGTTTCATAGTCTTGGAACCGTAGCACATCCTTGAGAATCATGCAAATCCGTTCGTCAGGAAGGAATGTATATCCTTGTAGATCAAACAGTTATGGCAAGATAATATTTGCACCCCACGACTCCGTTACATTCAGTTATTGTTAGCGTAATTGGTGGGCACTGCCCACCTTTATGGAGTGCGAAAGCGAGAGCTTTCGCTTTTTTTTCGTAAGCACAGCTTGCGAAAGCCACGCGTATGGAAGTATAATCACCCTCGAAAGCGGCGACTGACGCCGCCCCACTCCAAAGGAAGATAGGGTGTACAGTACACACCCCGGCTACATGAAAAGGAGAAACATGCGATGCTATTTGAAAAACATCTTGTTATCAGAATTGCTATGGTTTTGACGGTTTTACTGTGCGTTTCGTTAACGGCCAAACCCCTGATTATTTTTGACACGGATATGGACAGTGATTTCGACGACGCGGGCGCTCTGGCTTTGCTGCATGCGCTGGCGGACAATGGCGAATGTGAAATCCTCGCCGTGATGCACGCCACCTCCACGCCCTGGAGCGTCGGCGTTATTGACGCGATCAATACCTATTACCATCAGGGCGACCTTCCCATCGGCGCCCGCAAAAAAACCGACAACGATAATCGCAGCAGCTATGCCGAAAAGATAGCGAAAAATACCGCACGATTCAAACACAACGTTACTGACTGGAACCATAAGGATGTAACCCAGTCTAAAGTGCTTTATAAGAAAATATTATCGAAACAGAAGGACCGTTCCGTCACCATTGTTACGGTCGGGCCACACCTGAACCTTCTGGACCTGCTGAACGATGACCAGGCGGTTACCCTGATTCGCAAAAAGGTCAAGCTGCTCTCGATTATGGGCGGGCATTTTAATCCGCCAGGCCATACCGAATGGAACATCAGCCAGAAAGGACGCTTCAAAGATGGCCCCAGGGCTGGCAAGGCGGTTATCGAACGCTGGCCTACGCCCGTTATGTGGTCCGATGCGCGTATTGGAGTATGGCTTCATACCGGTAAAAGATTGGAGCATACCTGCCGGGATAATCCCGTTCGGGAGGCCTACCGTCTGGCCCTGCACGATAACTGGCATCATCACGCCAGTTGGGATCAGTCCTCCGTGCTGTTCGCCGTCAGGGGATTGAGGGATTATTGGTTCGCCCACACTGCCGGACGACCGGTTATGTACCAAAACCAGGACGGCAACTGGGCGACCGATTGGTTGGCCTCGCCCGATTCCGATCACTCCTATATGAAAGTAAGAAAAGATGTCTCCGAACTGTCGAAGATTATCGAAGACTTGATGATTAAACCTCCGGCCAAAAGCAAAGAGCCGGTACGAATGATTTTTGATACCGACATCGAATCGGACTGGGATGATGTCGGCACGACGGCGCTGTTGCATGCGCTGGCGGACAACGGTGAAGTCGAAATCCTGGCCATGGGCGTTTCCGCCACCAGCCCGCTTTGTGCATCCTGTCTTGATGTTCTCAATACGTATTATGGTCGCCCCGACATACCGATCGGCGTGCTAAAGGGCAAGGGAGCGAAGCAATGGCCGTCTCCTTACAATAAAGCGCTCGTCAACGAATTCCCGCACGATCTCAAAAGCCCGGATCAGGCTCCGGATGCGGCGCTGCTTTATCGCAAAGTGTTAGCCGGCCAGCCTGATCATTCCGTGGTGATGGTGACGGTTGGCTTTTTGACCAATATCAAAAACCTGCTGCAATCTCCGCCGGACGACTACAGCAAATTAGATGGCAAGGCGCTCGTCCGCAGGAAAGTTCGGACCTGGGTCTGCATGGGAGGATGCCTTGCGAAAAAAAGGCCGGAACACAATCTGGCGCAGGACTGGACCTCTTCGGTGTACTGTTTCAAGCATTGGCCGACACCGATTGTTTTCTCACCCTTTGAGATAGGTATCAAGATCCAGACAGGCGCCCGGCTGCGAGAAACACTTAAAAATAATCCCGTCCGTCGTGCGTACGAGGTATCCAATGGTCTGAATAACAACGCCAGCTTCGACCAGACGGCTGTTCTTTATGCCGTCCGAGGACTCAACGGCGGACTTGCCAATGTGTGGGATATTCGCCGCGGCGGTACGATGCATCGACACGAGAATGGCAACTGGGAGTGGCTCCCGTCATCCGAGAATAAGAACGCCTGTCTAGTGGAGAAGATGGCGCCGGAAAAAGTAGCTCGTATTATCGAAGACCTGATGATGCAGAACCCCAGACATCGTCGAGAGTCCGGCCAGTGCAATAGCTATTAGTACAAATGTGTTTGCCATGTTCATTGTGCATTTGTTCATATGAATTACCTTTCTACCGACATTTTACAACGTTTTCAATGTACGTTGTGTACCTTCCTCGGATTACCAGGAGGACCACAATGATTGGGCAACGTAGTGGCCTGAACGTATTTTCATTGGACTCTTCCTTACTTCTTCATCAACTCCTGCATCGTATCGGCGAATGTCTTTCCTGCGAGGACAAAGACTTTGATGGGATTCTTGCCTCCTTGTTTCAGGGTCATGCTTTGATTTGCCTGCCGGGCAGGGACCGGGCTGGATGCCGTAAGCAAGGCGGTGGATGCGACAGGAGTTTCATTGATCCAGACCGTCATCGCTCCCTTTTCCCTGTTGGCCCAGGAATAATACGGAACGGCCGTCAGAGTGACTGGACGCTGTCGGTCATCAAGGGCTTTGCCTTGAAGGACCGTCACGCCGCCGAGTAATCGGTCGCGATGCTCTGCATGCAGTTCGGCTTCGCGCAGCAAGGCTACCTTAAGGACGTCCACGTTCGGATTGTCAACCGCCTCGATACAGTAGGTGATCGGGCCGCGCATCAATGCCACCTTGCCACTGTCGGCCTTGATTTTCTCGTGTGCATAAACCCGGTGAATCGGTATCGGCATGTTCAATTCCACGACATCGGCGACCTTCCATGAACGTTTCAGATGGACGTAACCGTCTTCTTCTGGTGTGGCATCGATCGTTTTTCCATTGACCTTCAGCCCAACGGCAGAGACCTTCGAATCGGCGAAGCGGTACAAATCGCTGGGAACAGGTCGGCCAAGCGCCCAGCCCGGTATCCGCAGGCACAGGTCGAAATCGGATGCCTGCTCCGGTGTGACCGTCAACTTCACGTGACCGTCCCATGGGTAGTCGGTCTGCTGGGCCAGTTTCACCTTTACGCCGTTATCCATCTTGACCGAAGCATCTCCTGAAGCGAAGAGGTTGACATACAACCGGTTTTTACCCTGGGCATAAACCAATCCGCCAACCTGCGGGATGATTCGAGTAAGGTTCGTCGGGCAGCAGGCCAGACCTATCCACGATGACCGGCGTCCGCCCCTGCTTTCAAGCGGATTCTGGTAGAAGAACCCGTCGCCGGAGATTGAGATTCCCGAGATTGCGCCGTTGTATAGCACCAATTCCATCACGTCGGCATACTTGGCCTGACCTTTGAGCAAGTTCATCCTGTGCTGCCAGAAGACGTGGGCGATGTTTGCACAGGATTCGCAATAAGTCCGGTTTGGCAGGAGGTACGGATCGCCAAATCCCTCGTCGCCATACTGGGCGGTTCCGATGCTCCCGTTGACGTACATCTTGCGACTGACCACATCCTGCCAGAGGTTGTCAACGGCCCGCTCATATTCGGGGGCGTCCATGAAACGGGCGATATCAGCCATCGCCGAATAAATGTATCCGGCCCGCACAGCATGGCCGATTGCCACGGTCTGCTCGGTGAGCGGCTTGTGGTCCTGCATCCGTCCGTTACGTATGCTGTTTCGAGCTCGGCGCCGTGCGCGGTCTCGCTCCGCGGGCGGCAGATCATCAAAGTTGGGCGGGGCCGGCGTCATGGTTTGGGGATCGAAGGACTTACGCTCAGAACCGTGGGCGTGGCCTCGCTCGTCGAGAAAGAACCGCGACAACGCCAGGTACCGCCGCTCACCAGTGGCGCGGTATAGTTTGACCAGGGCCAGCTCGATCTCTTCGTGCCCACCGACATCATAACGTTTTCCGGGTCCGAAAACGCTGTCAATATGGTCGGCGAACCGCTTCGCTGCGTCAATCGCCTTCTTTTCCCCGCTGAGCCGATGATGCTCGACTGCCATCTCGAAAAAGTGGCCGGCATTGTACAACTGGTGTTCCAGACGCAAGGTTTCCCACCGCTTGTCGGGGTCCCGGACGATGTAGTACGAAATCAGGAAACCGTCCTCCTGTTGAGCGGCCAGAATGCGATCGAGAATGCCTTCCACACGCTTGCGCAACTTGCTGTCGTTGCTATGCTGCAGGCAGTACATTGCGCCTTCCATAGCCTTGTGGAGATCCGAGTCAAAGGCATGGTGGCCTCGGAGCGGGCCGTCGAACACTCCAGTCGCCTTATCAAAGTTTGTGACATGCCCCGCTCTTTCCAGGCAATTCAGCGCATGGGGTATGGTCACCTCTTGGGAGGTCTTCAAACGCGGGCCCCAGAACCCGCCTCGCAGTTGGACCCGCTCGTGGCTTACTTCATACAGTCCACGATTCGGCAGCACATCAGATCCCGCAGCGATGCTCATCAAGCTCAGGGCAACAACTGCGTTAATAATTATCGTTGCAGGATACTTTCTCATGATGACAATTCCTCTCGTGTATCTGACAGACAATTTGATTGTAGTTTTCCTGTGATTGCGGCAGTGAGCCGGAAAGCAAGAGAAATTGGCGCACTTTACCGGCCCATGTAAATTGATTTCATCTTCCATCCTTTAACTTTGGCTGTTATATCACCACCTTTGCTGAATAGGCTTATGCCTACATTCTCCTTATCGTGCTGCTGCATGTATACGGCCCCCTGGCGATCGTTGACGAATACCTCGACCATGCTTTTGTCCAGGAAGATACGAAGGTTCAAATCTTCACCTTTATTAAGCTCAAACGGAGGCTCAATTTTGCCCATTGCCATGACTTTGCTCTCTGGCTTGATGGTGACAGGAAAACCCTTGCCATCACTATCGCAGAATACGCTGACGCCATATTCTTTGGCGCTGGTTTGTTTGATTGTAACGCTCAGCTCTACAGTGTCACCGGAAATCCCCCTGAGCATGTGGCTGCTACCGCTCTTGACGGTGATGTTACCTTCATTCTTCTGGCCATAACGAAGCTTCTTGAGTTCCCGCAACGGCTTGATGCGCAACACACCATCGGATGGCAGGCTAAGCTCACGCGGCAGTGACTGGATAGCACTCTGGGCGCCGTCCAACCTGCACCAGGCCCACATAATGCGGCGGCCATCCGGAGTCAGCAGTGATTCCGGCGCGAAGAAATTCCAGTCCTTCCAGTTCATCATGGCGTGGAACTCGGGAAGATACTTCTCGTCCTTGAAGTTGCCAAGGTAGTAACGGCACCCCATCCCATGACTGATGCAAAGAAGCATCCACTTGTCACCTATCTTAAACATATTGGCGCAAGAGACGTCTTCATTTTTGTTTACTCCCAGATCCGGCATGTCTTCATGCAGCAACAGACCGAGATACTCCCACTCTTTAAGATTCGAAGATTTCATCAAGTGAGGCGGTCCGCCGCCGGATATCGCATAATAGGTATCACCATTCAACCAACAGTCAGGATCCCACATACGTATCCTGGCGTCTTGGTCGGACTTGGTCTTAGGCTTGACCGCAACCGGATGGGTCCATTTATCCAGGTTATCATCAAGTGCAAAAGCCAGGTAGTTGTTTCCGGATCCCTGGCCATGGTAAATCATTGCAGGCCGGCCCTCCTTGGTGAAGAATCCAGTACCACTGAACATTCCGTGCCCGGTATTGGGCCCGACAAGTACGGTGGGGTGCCACTTCCAGGTAACCATGTCCCTGCTGGATACGTGGGCGAACGCAAAGCCGTGCTTGTTTTTGTAAATGTAATGCAGATGATAGCGGCCTTTATAGTAAAAAGCGGGATTGGGATCGCCTGGCATACCGACGCCAGGTCCCGGGTGGGCAAGATGGTATGTTAGCCAGTTAGCCGGCACATTCTTCGGCATAGCCGGTGTTTCCTCGACATACGGGGCCGCCGGCGCCCGCGCGCTCTTCTTGCGGGTGGCCATTTTGGCGCCATCTTCAGTAACAGCGGCGACCAGGATGGAATCTTCGTCCAGAACCAGTTTGCCGTCCGCCAGCTTCGCTCCGTTTTTCATCCTGCTGTGTGCAAATCGACCTGTACGATCCTTAACCTTAGCCCCCTCGAAATCCCACCATGCATAGGGTTCGAGTTTTGATTTCTTGTTCGGTTGGAGTGATTTAATCTCATCGATAGTCAAAGCCGTACTGTAGATACGGGCGTCTTCTATTGTTCCGGAGATGCGGCCACCTGCTGCTCCAACGTGTCTCAAACCAAAGACAGCAATATTATTCTCAGGGCTTAACAGATCAATGTTCTTTGTCTTATACGATGCATAGCTCTGGCCATTGCGATAAATCAGTATTCGGTCGTCTTTATAGACGATAGCCATCTGGACCATTGTCTTGTTGTCCGCAGTTTCGAGGACGTATTTGTCTTGGTTTCTCTCCGTACGCTTATGATAGTTGCTGCCGGCCATCCATTTGCCTGGCTGTAGCTCGCCAAAAATGATACCGTCAAACTGATCGCCACTTTGTATCGTAAGGGCGCTGCCCCCACGATGAGTCAGATCAGCCGGAGCAACCCACACGACAAGCGTCTTGTCCGTTTTGGCCGCATCAGCACCCCAAAGAGAAAGCGTTGCGAAACCTATCACCAGGCTTACCATTATTGTCTTCATTGTATTCATAGTGTGTTCCCTTACCTGAGATTAACCATATAACATCAAATTTACTTGCTCAGCTATAAAGCCGGGCCTCTTTTCTAATAGAATATCAAGTCTGTCCGGATAATTCAAACCTACTCCCCCTCTAAAAAACCTATCCATAACAATCGAGGTTAGCGGTATTCAAATAGGCATGTCGAGAGAACCGAAAAAACTTGTTCAAATTTGGGGGGTGTAGCCGATAATAGTGTCAAAGACTTTGTGATAAAAACTATCGAATTCCTTATAGAGACCGTGATGAACATCAAAATAATACTTTATTTGTTTCTGTCGCTGCTAACCATAACAATTGGCTGTAGAGTTCCAGGGGAGCCGATTATTGCCAAGCCTGCTTATGATAGGCCCTTATTGCCTGGCCAACATGCACTGAGAAAGATAACGAATCCTTTGCAGATTCCTGACTTTACTTTGGCAGGTCTGGATTTGCAGGGATTAAAGCCGGCAATAAAAAATAGCCTAAATTATCTCGGCAAGTCTTCAAGTAGACAGTTTTTCCCTGTGAGCGGTATAACCCACCAACGGGCGTTGGACAGTTTAAAAGCCTTTTTGGACCTTTTGGATTCAGGTCTGAGAGGGGCCGATTTGAATACTGCAATCAGGGACAAATTTGACGTTTATATGTCGGTTGGCTGCGATAACCAGGGAACAGTATTATATACTGGTTATTACACTCCTATTTTCGAAGGTTCGTTCAAGCCCAGCAACCGTTTTAGTTATCCTCTGTACAAACAGCCGGAGGATTTGGTTAAGGGCCCTGATGGCGAGATATTTGGTCGACGCGGTGGTGACGGTAAAATCATACCTTACCCGCCACGTGCTGTTATTGAGGATGAAATGTTGTTTAGGGGCAGTGAGTTAGTCTGGCTGGGGAGTCAATTTGAAGTATACATCGCACATGTACAGGGCTCAGCAAAGATAAGGCTGCCGAACGGTGAAATCCACACAGTTGGCTATGCTGCCAACAATGGCCATGAATATGTAAGTATTGTGGAAGCATTGGTAAAAGACGGCAGGATAAGCGGCTCGCAAATAAGCCTGGCAGCAATGATAGCTTACTTCGAGAATAATCCTGACCAAGTGGCGAGATATACGCAAATGAATCCGAGATTCGTATTTTTCCGGGAAGAGGAAGGCGAACCACGAGGCAGTTTAAACGAACCTGTGACACCATATCGAACCATTGCTACTGACAAGTCGATTTTCCCACGCGGCTGTTTAACATTCATTTCTACTACCTTTCCGAAGGTCACCAGCGGCCAGGTTGTTCTACAGCCTTACAGAGGCTTTGCATTAGACCAGGATACAGGGGGGGCAATCCGAGCTCCTGGACGTTGTGACATATACATAGGACAAGGTGATACAGCTGGTGAGCTTGCAGGACGGATTTACCAGGAAGGTAGACTGTACTATTTGTTTTTCAAATCAAGCGATCCTCTTGCTCAATAAAAGAACAAGATGGAGAGCATGTAATTCTAAAAACAACATCCCTACTCCATTTACATTTTATTTAATTAAAACAGTTGATAAATCATACTGATTGTGAACCGATTTATCTACAGTCATGTCACCAACCAAAAAAGCAGGCAAAGCAAAGCGATTATGCCTGCTTGGCTTAAGCAATATCGGAGGCAGGATGACTGGCCATACTGGGTAAATCCGGGGCCAAGTGGTATTAAAAAAGTGTCGAAATGTTGGATTCCTGGCGAATTGGCCTATTTATGTACACTTCTGACAGAAACGTTAGCCGAGTTAACAATCAGAAGTGTTGAAATTCAACCGCATATTGTGCTATTATGAAGGCCGTAGCGTGCAGGAGCACAGCTTTTGAAGACAAATGGGAAATCCTATGTGAATGGAGTAAACCAATGAAGAAAAACGTGATTATCATTCTGTTGACCGTAGCCATATCAATGGCTTCAGCCCGTGAGTATCATGTTTCCGTAAGCGGCAACGACATGCAAAACGGCACTGCCGCGAAGCCTCTGCGGACTATTTCAGCAGCGGCACGATTGGCCCAGCCCGGCGATGCGATCATAGTACATGAGGGCCTCTATCGGGAACGTATCAATCCACCGCGCGGCGGGGAATCCGATCAGAAGCGCATCGTCTACAAGGTTGCACCCGGTGAAAAGGTCATCATCAAGGGCTCCGAAGTCATCAAGGGTTGGCAGAAAGTGCAAAACGACACTTGGAAAGTCAGCATCCCCAACAGCTTTTTCGGAGGCTTCAATCCCTATAGCGACCTGATTCACGGTGACTGGTTCAATCCCAGGGGACGGAAACATCACACGGGCGCCGTTTATCTGAACGGCCACTGGCTGACCGAGGCGGCCAAGCTGGACGATGTGCTGAAACCGGCTGGGAACACGCCGCGATGGTTCGGAAAAGTGGACGAGACCAACACCACCATCTGGGCGCAGTTCAAAGACGCCAATCCCAACGAGGCCGAGATCGAGATCAACGTTCGCCGGGCGGTGTTTTACCCCGACAAGCCGGGCATCAACTACATTACTGTGCGAGGTTTCAAGATGATGCACGCGGCCACGCCCTGGGCGCCGCCAACGGCTGAGCAGATCGGCTTGATCGGCACTCACTGGAGTAAGGGGTGGATCATCGAAGACAATGACATCCGCTACTCGACCTGCGTTGGGGTCACCCTCGGCAAACACGGCGACAAGTTTGACAACACCTCGCAGAATTCAGCCGAGGGGTACGTCAAGACCATCGAACGCGCCACGGCGAGGGGCTGGTCCAGGGAGAACATTGGTCACCACAGGGTGCGCAACAACCACATCTCGCACTGTGAGCAGGCCGGCATCGTCGGCAGCATGGGGCCGGTGTTCAGCACGGTCACGGGCAATACCATCCACGACATCCACATACGTCGGTTGTTCACCGGGGCGGAGATGGCCGGGATTAAGTTCCACGGCGCCGTGGATACACTCATCAGCCGTAATCACATCTATCGTACCAGCCGCGGCATCTGGTTGGACTGGATGACTCAGGGCACGCGCGTTACCCGGAACCTACTACACGACAACGGTCCCAGTGAAGACCTGTTTGTGGAGGTCAACCACGGCCCCTTCCTGGTGGACAACAACATACTCCTCTCCGGCAACGGCATCTTGGTGAATTCCCAAGGCGGCGCATATGTGCATAATTTGATAGCGGGTCGCATACGGGTTGCCGTTGGTGAACGTCGTCTGACACCCTATCTCAAAGCACACTCTACGAAAGTGGCGGGATTGCATGGGAATGCCAGCGGTGATGAACGTTACTACAATAACATCTTCGTCAACGGTGGCCTGGCGCCTTATGATCCGACAAAACTGCCGGTATTCATGGCCGGTAATGTGTTCCTCAACGGCGCCAAGCCATCGAAGCGCGAATCTAATCCCCTCGTGTTGCCGAATGTCAATCCCGGCCTTAAGCTCATTGAAAGAACAGACGGCCTGTATCTCGAAATGACGCTTGATAAAGCCTGGGCCCAACAACAGTGTCAATTGGTAACGACCGATCTGCTGGGTAAGGCAAAGACGCCCGATCTTCCCTACGAGCAGCCGGACGGTTCGGCGTACCGCATCGACACCGATTACATCGGCAAGAAAAGAAACAAAGCGAATCCATCTCCCGGGCCTTTTGAGAATCCGGGAGTGGGAAAGCTTACACTGAAAGTATGGTAAAATCTATCAACACAGGTGTGGACACCCAGAACTCAAGACTCTGGGATGGGCGTAGCAGCCCTCGACAAGGAGTATAAAATGAGCCATCGTATTGTTCTCGGTTCTATGGGGCTGGAGGTCTCACCAATATGCTTTGGTACGTGGCAACTGAGCCCTCGTTTCTGGGGTGAACAGTCAAAAACAGATATACTGGCAGCGATGAACACTGCCTTCGATGCCGGGATAAACTTCTTCGATACAGCAGACGCTTACGGAGATGGGTATGCTGAGACGGTCGTCGGAGAATTCCTGGCCGGCAAACCCCGTGATGCCGTCGTGATCTGTACCAAAGTCTTCAACCACTTCAATCCGGACGGTTCGCGCTACCCGGATTTGTCGCCGGCGCACATACGGCAACGCTGCGACCTGCAACTGCAGCGCATGGGTATCGAGACAATCGACCTGTATCTGCTACATATGTTCGATCCATTGACGCCTTTGGCAGAAGTGGCCGAGACTATGGATTCATTGAAGAAGCAAGGCAGGATACGCAATTACGGCGTCAGCAATCACACGGTGGAGCAGCTTCGGGCACAGCGACATTTCGGAGCCTACGATGTGGTTCAGCCACGTTATAGCCTGGTGGATACGGAGATAGAAAGTGATCTGTTACCCTATTGTGAAGCGGAGAACATCGGAGTAATGGTCTACTCGCCTATGCACAAAGGGCTGCTTACCGGCAAGTACACTGGTAATGAGACCTTCACTGATTTCCGGAAGAATCACCCCGATTTTCAAGGCGAACATTTCCATGCAATTGCAGCAGCAGTACAGAGTCTGGAGCCGCTGGCGAGGAAATACGAACTCTCCATCTATCAACTGGTCCTGGCCGCCACCTTGATGCATCCGGGCATCGACGTGGCTGTCGTCGGAATCAAGGGCCCGCCCCAGATCGCTGATGCGATAGGGGCCATGGGCAAAACGATTTCGCGCGAGGATTACTTCGCCGTCCGCAAGGTTCTCGCCATAGATGGTATTTCAAAGATTCAAGATGCCGGCGGCCAGAGGAAATAGTAGCCAATGCCCCTGGCCGGAAAAACCTTGCCGAAACACCTGAATTGGGAAGATCGGGCGGTGAAGCTAACTATGAATCTGCAGGAGATCAGAGATATGAAAAGAATCACACGTCGTAAATTCCTTCGATATGGGGCCCTTGGAGCCACAGCAACAGTGAGTATGCCAACCATTATCAGGTCTGGCGTTTTGAGTGCAAACGGTGCGATAGCACCAGGTAATCAGATAACAATCGGCCAGGTAGGTTTTGGCTGGATCGGTGGTAGCCATCTTGGAACCATGTTGGGCCGCAAGGATGTCCGGTATGTCGCGGCTTGCGACGTCAACGGCCAAAAGTTGGAAGAGGTCCGCCAGCGGATCGAAGCAACATATGGTGAACGCTACGGCAAGGAGAACTACCACGGTTGTGCGGCCTATCGCGATTACCGTCAAATGCTGGCGCGCGAAGACATGGACGCCGTTATAATAGCGACACCCGATCATTGGCATGCACTCATATCGATTCATGCTGCCCAGGCAGGCAAGGACATATACTGCGAGAAACCGATGACTCTGACGATCCGTGAGGCCAGGGCTGTGGTCAAGACAGTTAGGCGTTACAGTCGTGTATTTCAAACGGGCAGCCAGCAGCGGTCAAACGTGTTTGGCTCATTTCGACAGGCATGCGAACTGGTGCGGAACGGACGGATCGGGAAAGTGCTCTCTATAGATGTGTCAACTGGAGGGCCGCCAAAACCTTGTGACCTGCCTCCGGAACCACAGCCGGATTATTTTGATTGGGATAAGTGGCTGGGACCGGTTCTTTGGCGACCGTATCATTCGAAGTTGGCAGCGGTCAGTTGGAGGCCCTATAGGGAGTTTTGCGGCGGTGGCTTTGCCGATATGGGCGCCCATCATTTCGATATCGCACAATGGGCTTTGGGTACGGACGAATCGGGACCAACAAGAATATATCCGCCTGACGGAAAGAAGCGAGAGCGGATTAGTTTCGAGTATGCTAATGGAGTCATCATGAACCATGTGGGCGGGAATTCACTCGGGCTGACATTTCACGGTAGTGATGGAGAGCTATATGTAGGAAGGGATGGATTACGGGCGAAACCGGAATCGATCATCAAAGAACCGATTAGGTCTGCGGATATCCATTTGTACAAGAGTGACGATCATCACGGCAACTGGCTGGACTGCATCCGCACGCGAAAGAAGTGTGTGGCGGACGTCGAAACAGGGGCGCGGTCGGCGACCATATGCCACCTGGGTAATATTGCCTATGAACTTGGACAAGAGCTGACATGGGATCCAGTTGCAGAAAGATTTGCTGGGAACGAGCAAGCTAACAGATTGTTGTCCCGTGCCAGGCGAAGCCCGTGGCACTTATGAGCATATGTGCGGCCAGCCCGCAGTAAGGCGTCAATCTCCATTGCAGCTAATGCCAACTGGGCTTATAAGTGACTAACAACTCAGTATCCACTGCAAATTGACGAGCTTTTTGACGAACTCTTAAAAACAGATCTTTCAGAAAAGCAGGCAAAATCTCAGCTAAGCCTGCTATCTGTGTTAATTTCAACAAGTATCGGATAGCCTGTCCGATGTTTCCGTCTATCACGAAAAACAGGGGTAACAGCGTCAGCTGTATGAAGCAGTTATGTGGATTTGCCCACATTGGATTTTGACGAAAAAACGGGGATTTATTGGATAGAGGATTCAATGGCCGTTTCGATTTCATTCCATATGATTACCATAAGATGAAATGTTGCAAATGGTTATGGATTTGATACGCAGTTGCAATGTTAGAAAACTACAACCGTTGGTACAACTAAATCGTGATTATCTGTTTAAAAAACATCACTATTTTTTAAGGGGCAGGACAATGAAAAGTACAAAAAGAAAAATACGTTCGGACAAGTTTCCTTTAACACGACATCCCACAGGGCAATACAAGCTCAAAAGAGTAAAAGAAAGAAGTTGAAGAGGTGTAGGAACATAAAACGTTCAGAAATCGTAAAAACTCCGGAAATTTCACATTTTTTTAATTTTTGGGGTTCATAATTTTTGTTGGACGGATTGTCGTCAGTAGTATAATCTTGTTTTTGAGGGTGAACTTTGAGACTGTTGATGGAATGGCAGTCTCATTTTTTTCTTCTATCATTTGCTGGCCTCCTTAGTGCTGCCCATTGTTCCGTATGGAAGCGAAACAGCAGCGTTGATGATATTGAGGTTCTTGTTCATGGTATCTGTTTCAATACTTCAGAGAAATGTTGGAAGTCAACTCGAGAGATGAATCATTCCAGAAAGTGGTCGAGATTGCGAATTGGAGGTTTGGGCATATAAATATTTGTTGTTTAGAAAGATAGACTGGCTCTCAGAGTGGTTCCATTAACGCTTGGCAAGTGTAAAAACGATTATGACAAGCAGCAACACAACAAGGAACCAACCCACAACCGCGATCCAGAATAGTGGCGTATTGATTATAGATTCTTCGCTTTGAGTATCGACCGATTCGCCTACATCGCCCTTCTGCTCCAGTGCTGTTAACGCCGAAAGGTCCATGAGTTTGTGAGCTTGTACAGGGGGCTGGCCATTGGCCACAGCTTGGAGATCTTCAATCAGATCGGCAGTGGTTGCGTAGCGTTTCGCCGGATCCTTGGCCATACAGAATTCGACGATCTCGCTTATACCATTGGTCAGCTCAGGATTGACGTGATCTGGTGGGACGAGAGGCTGGCGGAGATGTTTCCGCATCACGGCAGTAGGATCCGGACCCTCGAAAGGAACCCTGCCAGTTACCATGTGATAGAGGGTAGCGCCGAAGTTGTAGATATCAGCCCGTAAATCAATATCCACATCACCGCGGATTTGTTCGGGTGAGATGTAGTATGGTGTGCCGAAAGCCTTGCCCGCTTCGGCCTCTGCCGCTTCGCGGTCACTGACGGCCCTCGCCAGACCCATGTCTGCCAGCTTCGCGACACCATCGCTTGTGATTAGAATATTCTTAGGTTTGACATCTCGGTGGATAAGTCCTGCTTGGTGGGCATGATCCAAAGCTTTCGCAATCTGAATCGAAATGGCCAATGCTTCCGCTTCTGTGTACGGACCTTCCCTGATAAGATGCTCGTACACCGTGTGACCTTCGACATACTCCATGATAAAATAGTGAGCATCGGCATGTCTTCCGACGTCGAGCGCAGCGACGATATTTGGATGGTTCAGCTTCGCGGCTGCGCGCCCCTCAGCGTAGAAACGCTCGACAAACTCAGGCATTTGACTGAACTTCTTGGGAAGGATCTTAACAGCGACCATTCTATCTAAGCTGAGCTGTCGCGCTTTATATACTGTTGCCATGGCACCTGCTCCAAGCCGTCCAAGCAACTGGTAGCCTGGAATCTGTCGCGGTGGCGGGACAGCCTTGACGATCCGTACCGCCGCAGTCAAACGGCTGCGGAGAATCGCCATGTCCACAGGCTTGGTGAGATAATCGTCAGCACCTGATTCCAAACCAGCCACCATGTCGTTACGAGTGTCGCGACTGGTGAGAATGATGGTATAGATAAACGGAAGGCTAAGGCTGCATCTGATGCGGCGGCAAATCTCGACTCCATCGAGTTCAGGCATCAGCCAGTCAAGGATCGCAACTCGGGGTGCTCCCGCCTTCTGGAGAATATTCCAGGCTTTTTGGCCGTCTTCAGCTGCAACAACCTCGTAGCCCCACTTGTTGACGTTCTGCGTTAATAGCTTACGCCACACTGGATCGTCATCAGCGATTAGCACTTTCATTTTCAGATCCCGTTTACCGCTGTGGAAGACATATTCAAGACTTTGCCAGATCGGTCAGCCTCGGCATAAGCTTCTCAATCTCTTTCACAAGTACTAACCTTGCTTCCTTTGCGCTGGCCAGATCTTTGTCACGACCCATGATCTCGAGTCGTAGCGCCGCAGCAGCTGGGTGTTCCACTCCAAAGATCCGAATGGACCCTTTAAGCGTGTGCGCAGCTCGTTGCAGCTCAGTTGGATCTTCGTTCGTGATCGCATCGCTTATTCTTTTCATTAGCTTCGGACATTCCACGGCGAACAGTTCTACCACCTCTTTCAAATTCTCGATACTTCCTCCGGTTTGTTTTAAAATCTGATCTCGGTCGATGGTTTCTTTCACTTCTGTAATTCCATTGTCTTGTGACTGAGATCCGCATACTCTCGCAGCCGTGACCTCGACGGTTTCATAAAGGTCCTTTGCGTGAATCGGCTTTGCGATGTATCCATCCATACCCGCTTCCAGGCAGCGCTCGCGGTCACCCTTCATCGCGTGGGCGGTCATCGCGATGATGGGAATATGTGCTCCGGACTCCTTCTCTCTTTCGCGAATGATCGCAGTGGCTTCGAATCCATCCATAGCCGGCATCTGCACGTCCATAAGTACTAAGTCGAATGACTCATTATCGAGGGCGGTAAGGGTCTCTTGGCCATTGTTGGCTACCGTGACCTTATGCCCGCGTTGTTCGAGGAGGTTCACAGCAACCTTCTGATTTACCAGCCCATCCTCAGCAAGCAGGATATGTAGGGATGTCGCACTTTCAGGATATTTGCGAACGGTAGCCGCCGGAGCTGCTTCGCCGGCCGTAGCGACGCTGAGAGCCTCTACAATAGAGTCCAACAACTCCGATTGTTTCACCGGCTTCACCAGGCAATAGTCGATACCCAACTCGCGGCAACGGGTACTACCCTCTAAATTCCCCGCCGATGACAACATGATAAGCCTGGTCTCACTCAGACCGGGGGTTTGTTTGATCTGCTCGGCCAACTCAAAACCGTCCATCTGGGGCATCATTCCATCCAGCAACGCGAGGTGAAAAGGTTCACCAATCTTAACGGCTCTGTCCATCTCTGCCAGTGCCGCCTGGCCGCTATCCACGGTGGTCGGTTTCATTCGCCAGTTATTCAGCATTTCCTCAAGGATCAGCCGGTTTGTCTCGTTGTCGTCCACAACCAGCACCCGCAGGTCATGCAAAGTCGTGGGTTCAACTGCCGCCTCGATCGATATGCCCTGCTGCAGGGACAAGACCGCTGCGAAATGAAACGTGCTGCCCTTCCCTACTTTGCTCTCGATCCACATTCGTCCTTTCATCAGCTCAACCAAATGTGACGAGATCGCCAGGCCCAAACCTGTACCTCCATACAAACGAGACATGGAACTATCAGCCTGGCGGAAGGCCTCAAAGATTAAACGCTGTTTTTCCGGTGGAATGCCAGGGCCGGTGTCACTAACGCTAAAATGCAATCGCGCATCGTTGTCTGTTAGAGATTTCATCTTTACATCCACGGCAATTTCACCCTGTTCGGTGAATTTGATAGCATTACCGGTAAGATTAACAATGATCTGGCAAAGGCGTCCGGGGTCACCAACGAGGTTGTCCGGTATGTCAGGGGGAATGTGGTATGTCAATTCCAAACCCTTTTCAGAAGCGCGCCCGGCGAGAGTTTGGAGTGTATCACCGAGAGTATCACGCAACTTAAAACCGACCGATTCAAGTTCAAACTTACCTGCCTCAATTTTAGAAAAGTCCAGAATGTCGTTTACCAGCCGCAGGAGTGTCTCTGCTGATTGGCTGGCCAGGTCCAAATACGTGCGCTGCTGATTTGTGGGATTTGTGCTCAGCAAAAGATCGATCATCCCGATAATGCCGTTCATCGGAGTTCGGATCTCGTGGCTCATGGTAGCCAGGAAATCGCTCTTCGCTCGGCTGGCGACTTCGGCGGCTTCCTTGGCCGCCCGGAGCGCTTCGGCTACCCGCTTCCGCTCGGTGATGTCGCGGACCGTGGCCTGCAGCAGCCTCTTGCCTTCCAGCTCCATCCTGGTGAGCAGCACAGCCGCGTAGAACTCGCTTCCGTCGAGACGTTTGTGCGTCCATTCGAACAGATGCGAACCCTCCTCCATGGCGATGGCCATCATTTGCTGGGCCTTGACCGCGGAGGGGATTCCATCGGGCTGCTGCTCCGGAGAGAGGTCGGCGGGAGTGCACGCCGTGAATTCCTTCTCGCTTTGGCATCCGAACAGCTCGATGGCGGCAGGGTTCCCGCTCAAGAATCCTTCTTCGGGCGTTACCAGCATGATGGCGTCCCGGGAGGAATCGTACAGGGTCCTGTACTTCATCTCGCTGGTTCGCAACGCTTCGGCCGCCTGCTTCTGCTCAGTGATGTCGCGGGAGATGCCGAAGGTGCCGACGATCTCGCCCTGCTCGTTATACAGGGGCAGCTTGGTGGTGGTGACCCAGGTCTCGTGGCCGTCGGGCCAGGTCTCCCTTTCTTCCTTGTCCAGCAACGGCAGACCAGTCTGCATCACCTGCTCTTCATCGGCCTTCGCTTCCAGGGCATGCTCGTCGGCGAAAAAGTCGGAATCGGTTTTGCCCAGGGCGTCGGATGCATCGATCAGTTCGAAGTAGTCGGCCAGCGCCCTGTTGATCCGGATGAAGCAGCTATGGGCGTCCTTGAAGTAGATGCTGTGGGGGAGGTTGTCCATCAGGGCGTGCAGCAGGTAACGCTCCTGCTCCAGCGCCGCTTCGGCCTTGCGGCGTTCGGTGACGTCCCAGAAGATCACCTGCACGCCGACGGCGTTCCCGCCGGCATCGCGGATGGGCGATTTCATCACTTGGACATAACAGGTCTCACCGTTCCTTTTATTCTCTTCAACGGTCTCGAATAATTCGCCCGTCTCCAGCACTTGTTGGTCATCCTGACGGTACTTCTGTGCCAGTTCTTCCGGATAGAAATCGAAGTCGGTCTTACCGGTGATCTCCTCGAGCGATTTTCCGAGCAAGTCGCAAAACGACTTGTTCGCAAAAGTGAATCGACCGTCGATATCCTTGCGAAGCACGTGGACAGGCAAATTTTCCACGAGGGACGAGTACAAGGCCTGCGAGTCTTTGATCACCTTCTCCGCCCTCTTGCGCTCGGCTATTTCCCGCTTCAGTTCCTGGTTGGCACTGGCCAGTTCGGCGGTACGCTCTTCCACCCGTTGTTCCAACTCCTCGTGAGCCTCTTGGAGCGCCTGCTCGGCCTGTTTACGCTGAATGAGCCTCCACATGCCTTGCATCAATAGTCTCATCTGTCGAGCGTCCGATTCATCGTAGTCCCCGTCTTTGTTCCCAACACCAGCGACGGCAACGATACGGTCACCGTCAAAAACGGGGATGTTCATGTGACGGACTACCTTAACGTGACCTTCCGGGTATCCCTTTTTCTGTGGGTCCGGGGCCGAGTAGTCGTTGGTAATGATAGGTTTTCGCTGCCGTACTGCTTCGCCCCAAAGTCCTGTCGTCTCTATAGGATAAACGATCGGCTTGTCGATAATAGCGCATTGTTCCATGGCCGTCTTCGACCAGGAATGCATAGTGAGAACTGTCTCATCCTCATTCATAAACGCAAGGTAACCGATCTTGCTCTCAGTCAGCCGGACCGCTGCCTCCAGAGCAAAGTCCATAATTTCTTGGAGCGGCGCTGCTGCCATTTGGCCGAGCTGCAGCAGAGCTTCTATACGGGATTGCTCGAGAAGTAATGCCCCCACTGCCCGTGTGCGCTCTTCTTCCAGCCGAATGCTATGCAGGGCGAAGGCAATGTCTCCGGCGACCTCCTCGAATAAGCTCTGTTCCTCGTTGTCAATTTTGCGGTCACCGTCGATGGAGCTAACCATTAAGCCGAAGACTTCTCCCCCATATTCGAGGCGGGCGGCCATAGCTTTCCTGCCACGACATCTCTTGGCTATTAAACAGTCACCACAGGCAGAGGCCGGAACATCGATTACCAACGCTCCAGCTTGCGATAGCGCCTTTTCGGCACAATGGTTCCACTCACCACGCTTGCCACGATCCACCAGGGGCTGGAAATCCTCACCTACGCCTGCTTCGGCGGCGGCCGTCAGTTTCCGGGACTCATCCAAGAACACCATCCAAGTACTATGATAGCCGCGAACCTCAGTGAGGCTCGCGCATGCACCTTGAAGTAGACGGTTGCGGTCCTTTTCCCTGGCAATAAGTTGGCTTACATTCCGGACGGCCCGCAATAGGGCGTTGAGGTGCTGAATTCTTTCCTCCGCCCGTTTGCGCTCGGCGATCTCACTTTTCAGATCTCGGTTCATATTTCCCATATCAGATACTTGGCTATATAACCAAGCCTCACAATATCATAAGAATACTGAAATCTTATCCACATTGCAATAATCTGAAGTCGCTTTTCAAAGATATTGTCGCTAAAGTTATCGATAACACGATAATTTGTCCTTGCAGACTACTGTTCGGCCACGATTCTTACACGCCTCAACCATATTATCCCATCTGCAAGCCAGTCGAAGATTGATCTGCTTCAGATCTCGCCTATCATCTTATCGAATTCTTCTATAGCCACGGCAGGTGATGTGGTGAATGAGACGTGTGTTATTTTGGTCAAGGCAACAGATGCCTTCATTGCCTGCTCCAATCCAGGGAAATCTACAGTAAGAACCAAGTCTGTCTCTCCAAGCAGTGCATACATCGATTTTACTTCACCGCCAAACTTCTTGATAAGACTGACAGCCTTGTCCGTCCTTTCGGCACTCATGTCTTCTAATGATTCCGATGAATACTTTCCAAACATAAAAAACGTTGCCATATCCATTCCACCTTTCTGTGTTAAGAATTTATGTTAGCACTAAATGTTCAGTTGATTCTGCTATTTACTCTGATTCTTACAATGATCAGGAGAAATATCAAGTGCAATATGTGGCCTTGTTTCTTGATTTTTCTGTTTCTTGTAGCTCAGAATTGGGTTTTACTGGGTCTGTATGAATATGGATAGCGCCCTGTATCCGGGTTATCGAAAGACTTTCTACGCAGTAGCTGAAAGGATACTTAAAGGATTTGCCTGCCCACCCTTGGACAATTTTTCCAGTTAAGGAAAATGAAAAATTTTGGTTGAAGAATAAAAGAAAGCAGCACCGGCCACACTCTTACTACTCGCCCTTGGGTGGGGTGATGGCGAGAAGGAAACGCTGAGATCGCCACTATTCTATTGACAGGTTAGGTGCGTTTTTTGTATACTGTATGTGTTGCGAGTGCAGACAAGGATTAGTTGGTCCGAATGCACAATCCGCGGTAATGTGCACAATGGCATATCGCAACAAGGAGACGGGCGCACAATGAGCTAAGACAATCTGCCTGTCTCCTTTTTCTGTGCTTAGGAAAGCCCCCTTACCTCTTGCCCCACGCCACCTTGGCACCGGCGTGTTTTAGTGTCAAGTGATGAGTTCTTGCTGAAGAAGGTTGAAGCCGGCCGAGACAGGGATGACCTGGTGCAAGATATGGGATTAGGTCAGTGCAAATTGTAAAGGACAGGATCGAAAACTTCATGTATAATTCTGTGTATGAAATTTGCCAACATATTCAAAAAGAGGTTGTACAAGAAGGTGCTCTCGGCGGCGGAGATGGTCAAGGTCGGGATTTTGGATCGTCTTTCGGAAAGATACCAGCCAGAATATGGCAAAGAAGCGACCGACTTGCTTGCAGCGGCAGTTGTTAATGAGCTCTTCTCACACAAGCCTTCAGACTCTTTTCTCCAGGAGTTCTCGGAAGTAAATAAGGAAGTTGTTAAGCAGAAAATATCTAAGCTAAAACACGACGAAGAAATACGTCGTATTGTCACCCAAACCATCCGTGTAGAAGCGATAGTCTGCTCTGATGAGGATGGGAACCTTCCAGATTCGTTACTTGCTGCTCTTGAGAACTTGGAAAGACTTGGGATATTGGACCCAGGTGAGGAGAGTCCAACGCCAAAGTCTTTCGTGCGGATGGCCAATGAATTTTATCAAGGGCGGAGTAATCTGTAGAACACAGTCAAGATCGATCAGTGTCTGTCCAACTGTAGCAAGAGTGCCACAATATTCTGCCATGTGCTGCTTTGTATTCAGGGCTTTTCGATCTGCTCCCGCCAGCCCATCAGGAGCATACGAAGGCACTCTTCACACGAACTAAAAAACGTCAGAATTCTTCGACAAATTCATGTCACTAAAATGTCTCCACAGATGTTGATATTGCTCAGATTGACCACAAACGAACATCAGTTTTTAGCCTAAAACGACATTTTTTGAAAAAATATTTAGTGAATCTCGGATTCAATGTACGTTGCTTTTGAGCACACACTTGCGGTTCCATTTGTCTTTCCCCACATTGACTGGCATGTCGTAAGGGGATGCCTCAAAAAAAAACTTGTGGCAACAGGGATTTTAGTATTTGACTTTGAGTTCTTCATAGGTGTCCGGTCCGCTTAGTGTGCTCATTTCTTGAAGATGACCAGCTGGCAAAGAGTGAGCTGGATAACCAAACTTAATCTGAACGCTTGTCGGGATACGTTAAAGAAAAGTGAATCAGTTGCCAAATCCTTGTTTTTGTGATCCTTGTAGTTGAAATGTCTTCAAGATGAGGTTGAAAAGCTTGATTTTGCGCGACAGATTTGATATTCCATTAGAAAAGAGGCCCAGCGGTGTAGTTGAGCTAGGATATAAATTGTTATATGGGAAATCCCAGTTTACATGACTATCAGCAGGGAGAAGAACAATGTGTGAATATCATTTGAAGAAGATTATTGCGACAATAGCTATTTTGCTTTGCTCGGTTCAGGTTATAGCTGGCCAGCAGAAGCCGGAAGAGATTAACGCAAATAAACAAGTTACCGAGTGTCCTTCCTCGAAGTATGTACTCGAACCGGCAAAATGCATACCTGTCGCATACGATGCCGATGTCGTGGTAGCCGGAGGTGGTTTTTCCGGCATCGCAGCTGCACTTGCCGCCGCCCGGCAAGGTGCAAAGACTGTTCTGATAGAACGCCAGGGTACCGTAGGAGGCAGTTTCGGACCGGGCATGCATTTCCAGAGAGCCTTTTTACAAGATGATCCCAACAATTACATTAAAGGCGCACCATATGATTATGTAAAGGGCGAAGTAACCGCCATGACCAAGGAATTTGCCGAGAATTTCTTTGCCCTGCATGCAGGTCGCAAGAGCTGCAGCCTTGCAGATTCAAAGCTCTGCTCTTACATGACCCTGAAGATGCTTAAGGAGGCAGGGGTTGACCTGATGCTTTGCTGCTACGCGTGCGACGCGATTATGGAAGGCAACAAGGTCTGTGGGGTATTTGTTGAAAACAAGTCCGGTCGCCAGGCGGTCAGGGCCAAAGTTGTTATAGATGCCACCGGTGAAGCCGACATCTGCCGCCGAGCCGGTGTGCCCATACTGCAGCCCAAGGAAAGTTACTACGAATATGACCCGCACTCACCTACCGGTATAGGTATATGGGCCATGGTTGCAGGGATCGACAGTGCAAGACTCGATAACAGCAAGGTCCTTGAGATTTCCTGGAAGCAGGACATCGACGGCCTGGCCGAAGTTGCCTGCGCTAGTTTACGCAAGCTTGCACCCGATCCCAGCCTGAGGGCGATCAAGGTTCAACTCGTCCGTCCGCATCCGAAGGTCGATGCAGGTAATGCCAGGCACATATCTGCCCTTGAAGCCGGTATTAGAAAGTACTGCATCGACTTTGTCGAGAAGTGCCGCACACATGTGCCGGGCTGCGAGAATGCATATCTGCTCTATATAGCTCCATACCTGTGCGCCCGAGGTGGTCCGTGCGTAGACGGTGAATACACCCTTACCATGTCGGAATGTTATAAGGGCAAGATGTTCGATGATGTCATTTATGTTTACGGTGAAGCTCATGCCCTCAGGTGGCAGGCCAAACAGAAAGTCCCATTCAAGTGGACTGATGTACCCTACCGCGTGATGATCCCCAAAAAAGTTGATGGAGTTATTGCCGTGGGCCGAAGTGCGTCCTGCATTCCCGACACGCTGCTGCGCATCTGCGAAAGTGTCATTTATATGGGACAGACCGGCGGAACAGCCGCAGCCATGTGTGTCAAAAGTGGTGTTGAGCCGCGAGATCTGAACGTTAAAGAGCTTCAGAAAAGACTGCTTGCCGAAGGCTTCTATCTGGGTGATGAAAAACGCCTTACCGAACTGGGATTGAAACAGTAGCAATCCTTGGGCCTTATTGACCCGCGGATCGGTGCATTGAGAACATCGCTATTTCTGCAAGTGTTAGTATGACAGCGCTAATAGCTGTCAAGTCCTTTTCTTAGTTTTCCTGTTTTTCTTCTTGATTCGTATGATTGTTTGTTTCGCCATTGATGGTACCCATGTTTGCTCCTGTTTTTCCTACTTTGTCAAAACGGGTAATGACGCTGCGATTATCTGACATGTTTCTACTAAGTCCGGGGCGTCCTCTTATCAATCGATTAGTTAAATCGGTCATAACCGTTTGATATCTTGATTTATCAAGTACGGCAAATCTCATAACATTACTTTCTTGCGGCCAGCAAAGCCGGTGAGATATTAATTTCCCTTCGGAGTTTACTATTACTTCAACTGGGACGAAATCAAAAACATTCTGATTCGGCCGACTGGCAATGTAAGTGAAAACTGCACTGCACCACAAATTGCGCAACTGCTGTCCCTTCTCAAGCAACATTTTCTTGTCGACTCCACCCTGAAGAAATTTGATTGGATCTGAATCCTGATGACTTAGTGCATACAAAAAGTAATTCAGAACAGGTTTCGGGGCACCCGCCCACAACTCGCTGTGTTTTGCCTGCCAGAACGATGCTCTGCCGTTGTTTGTCCATATGCCTCCGTCAAAACAGGGGACCCAGTAAACCGGCAAATCAGAAGAGAACAGTCTTACAAAGGCGTTTTTGTCCAGGCTGATATTGTAGTCTGGATAATTTTGGTGCTCCACAGATGCATCACCGAGAAAGCAAAAGATTCTCTCAACTTTATCCCGAAACAATTTTTCGTCTCTGTTAAAAGCAGCCATAATATTAGTAACGCTTCCTACCGTAATGAGCGTAACCTTTTCTTTGGATGTTCTTAAGAGATTCAGAATTGTATTGACGCCCTGTTGGTACTGAATATCATCATCCAGCACAGGGTCTGTCGGGAAGGAAAGCTTTTTGTGCAAACCCGCATAACAAGGGACATTTCTGTTAAATATATAATTCAACTGCTTCACCGGTATGTCGCCTGGTGCTTGAGCCTGCCTTTTGCCATCGTCCAGAATAATGGCTTTTATTTCGACTGCGCTAATAGTTTCTAAAAAAAGCACTTTTTTTCATTTTTTTGTTGTCTCATGTTTGGATATCTGTTAATATACTTCTATGTTTGCCGGTAGGCAAACATAAACCGCTAATAGGCGAAGATGACATTTCAGTTTGCATGTCTATAAGCTACAGCGCAGCAAGGTCTTAGGGCGGTCCAGTTTTAGTGAGAGTATAATCGAATAATTTGGTTTACTCTGAACATTAAACAATGGGATAATGCAATCTATGGAAGAAAACGTACGGAGAATTGACCTTATTTGTCATGTGTGATATGAGAAAAATAGGGCGATTTGCTTTTTTCATATAAAATCCTGCCATTGATTAGTGTCAATTCCACAAAGGTTTTATGGTGGAAGGGATGGCCATCCAGGATGATGATATCAGCGTCCTTTCCCACCTGGAGGCTGCCAACTCGGTCGGCAACACCAAGAATTTCGGCAGCATTTATTGTGATCGATTCGAGAGCGGTCTGCTCGTCGAGTCCGCCACTTACGGCAAAAGCTGCTTCCATCGGCAAAGCCATTAAATCCCGTCCTGCAATACCCCATGTAGCAAATGATGGGCTCGTAGGTACGATAGCGAATTTGATGCCGGCTTTTTTCAGAATGGCAGCATTTTCCAGGGTTGAACCGGAAGGCCCTGAGATGTATTCATTCGGACGGCGTTTCTCTCGCGGTGTGATGATAAGGCGGACATCGTGTTTGGCGATTTCCTCTGCGACGATCCAGGCCTCAACGGCATCCTCGATTATTACTCTCATCCCGAATTCGTCTATTAGTTCCACTATGTCCAGTATCTCGGCCGCCGTTCTTGCCCGTAACCGGGCAGGCAATTCTCTTTTTAGCAGGCGGATGTATGTATCGACTCCGGAAGGTTTTTTAAGCTCCTGGAGTTTTTTCTGGTCTTTGTTCCTTGTATATTCTTCGAGCTTTTGCAGGTAAGCCTTAGCCTTTCTAAGATTTTGCACAAAGCTCGTTTTGCCCATCCAGCTGGAAAGGCTGGCATTTTGGGCTACCGACTCTTTTAAGAGCATATTGTCCAAATCACCATAAGTCGGTTTTATGACGGCGTTGGTTCCCCCGATTGGATTACTACCTGAAGGTCTACCGCTTGATACGTAAACAGAGGTTATGCCGGATGCCAGAGCAAGAGAGGCATGGTAGTGAAACGGGTCCAGAGAATCGGCAATTTTGCCAGAGCCGGTCATTCCTACTTGAGCGGTCGCAGCGACCAAGCCAGGCATGACAACCTTTCCTCCGGCGTTGATGACTTTTGCTTTTTGGGGTATTTCGATGTTCTGTCCGATACGTGATATTTTTCCATCCTTGATGAGGATTGTTCCGTTTTTGATAATTCCGCTGGTGATTGTATACAGGTCGCCCCCTTTTATCACTGTTACCGGTTCATCTGCAAATAAAGGGCAGGCCGCGCACAATGTCACTAATATCACAAGAACAAGATGAGTGGTTTGTGCTATGCTTTTTTGCAGGTTTTTACCCATTATGGTTTCTCCCTATGGAGTTTTGTGAACTACTTTGCCTTCGATCATGACCATGTGAATCTTTGTTCCGACATCCAGGAGGTCACTACTTAGAACCAGCAGATTTGCATCCTTGCCGACCTCCAGGCTGCCGAGTCGATAGTCAACAGCCAACATCTGAGCGGGATTAATAGTGATGGCTTTTTTGGCGATTTCCTTGTCCAGACCGGCCTTTACCAGTTCGTTTACTTCTCGGAGGAAGTCTTCATGTGCCAGGATGCTATCGCTTTTGGGCCCAAGTGCGATTTTAATCCCGGCATCAGCGAGCATTTTTGGCACATTGATGCGGTTTCTTGTGAAAGGCTCGAAGTTAATCTGAGGTGAAAGGATAACAGGTATTTTCTTCTTGGCCAGTTTGTCTGCAACTCGATATTGTTCGGAGCCGGCAATCAGGACCAACTTCATCTTTTTATAGGGCTCGAGCAATTTCAATAAGTGCAGGATTTCGCCCGGCCCACCACATTTTATGAATGTCGGGATTTTACCCTGTAAAGCGTTTACAAGCGGCTGAACCTTTGGATCACTGGAACTCGTCTTATTTTTTGCAGAATCCAGGGCGGACTTGATTACATTTTTAGTTCTGTCGTT
>JAUWLI010000327.1 GCA_030613765.1 Phycisphaerae bacterium | reverse complement strand
GTCGGAGTTCTGGTAGAGCTCCAGAATGGGTATGAGTATTCGAGGGCTTGCGATTACGGTGTTATTGAGCGTATGGCAGAATACATTTTTCTTCGTCGCGGGATTTTTATACCGAAGGTTTAATCTTCTTGCCTGAAACTCGTAGAATTTGCTTGCGCTGTGTGTCTCGCAGTAATTTTCCCGCGAGGGCATCCATGCTTCTATATCGAATTTTTTCACCTGGCCGCGACCTAAATCGCCGGTACAGACGTTGGCAACACGGTATGGCAGTTCCAACGCCTTCATAACAGCCTCGGCGTTGGCCAAAATCTCATCGTGGAACTTGTTGCTAACTTCGGCGCTGTTTTCACAGATAACCACCTGCTCGATTTTGTCAAACTGATGGATTCTGTAAAGTCCATAGGTATCTTTGCCCGCCGCACCTGCTTCACGCCTGAAACAGCTTGACATCGCCACGTATTTTTTCGGCAGCTCTTTGGCCTTTAGTATCTCGCCCATGTGATAGGCAGTCAACGGCACTTCAGCGGTCCCGGCCAGATTGAGCTGGTCTTTTTCCATTTGGTATGTCTGGTCCTCGGAGCCCGGGAAAAAACCGGTGCCTGTCATCGTCTCATCTTTCATAAGGACCGGCACCGAGAACGGGACATATCCCCTGCCCACCATATAATCCATTGCGAACCGTAGAACGGCCCAGTGCAATAGGGCCCCGTCACCTTTCAGGATATAGTTTCTGGACCCCGCTAATTTCACTCCTCTTTCGATATCTATAATTCCTAAGGCCAGCCCCAATTGTACGTGATCTTTCGGCTCGAAACCGAATTCTCTAACCTTGCCTTCTTTTCGTATTTCGACGTTTTCCGTATCGTCTTTACCCAGGGGCACATCTTCGTCTGTCGGTTGTGCCACTTGCAGCATCAATTCATCAAATTCCGGTTGCAGCTTCTTGATATTTTCATCGTATTCAGCTTCACGCTGTTTTAATTCTGATAGCTGCGCTAATGCCGACTGTTTTTCATCGTCGGATAGGTTTGGAATTGATTTGCCTATGCGGTTTTTCTCGCTGACAAGATCCTGAAGTTGTTTTTTCTGGTCCCTCAGATGCTTATCTGTTTCGAGCAGTTTATCGATATCCACTGAGAATCCTTTTGCTTCACAGACATCTTTAAACTTTTGTGGATTGTCTCGTATTTGTTTTATGTCTATCATAATTTAATTGTCTCTGAAACGCTTGATGATGACAACATTATTTTGTCCGCCGAATCCGAAAGACTCGTTCATCGCGACGTCGACCTGGCATTTTCTTGCCTTATTCGGGACGTAATCGAGGTCAAGTGCAGGGTCGGGGTCGTTTAGGTTCATTGTTGGCGGGACGATATTATCCCGTATTGCCAGAACGCAGGTAATCAGCTCGGCCGCACCCGTTGCTCCAATCAAATGCCCGAACATACTTTTAACACTGCTGACAGGGATGTTTTTCGCATCTTCCTTAAAGACCGCCTTGATTGCCTTGGTCTCTATCGAGTCATTTTCCGTCGTGCTTGTGCCGTGTGCATTTATGTAATCGACGTCTTTGTAGCTGATGCTTGCGTCGGCAAGGGCCGCGTTTATTGCCTGGATTGCACCTCTGCCCTCCTCGTGCATGTCGGTAACTCTGAATGCGTCGGAGCTGCTGCCGTACCCGATAACTTCTGCAAGAATTTCTACGCCTCTATATTTGGCAGAGCTTAAACTTTCGAGGATTAATATCGCAGCTCCCTCGCCGAGGATAAAGCCGTCCCTGCTGGCTGTGAACGGTCTTGATGCCGTCTGGGGGCTATCGTTTCTTGTCGAAAGCGCCGTAAGGCGGTTAAAGCCGGTAAGACCTAACGGATGTATCATCGAATGCGCTCCACCTGCAATCATAACATCGGCGTCGCCTCTGCGAATTAACATTGTCGCTTCGCCGACGGATTGAGTGCTGGCTGCACATGCCGTAAGACAGCTTCTTGTCGGCCCGCGTGCCCCGGCAAGCATTGCGATATGGGCGGCCGGCATATTCGGCTCCTGCTCAAGCTCACACATCGCGCTCATCTGTCCAAAAGCCACCTCTGCCCATCGCCCCCAGTCCATTTCGTTTTTCTCCGGGTCCCATCCCGCAACTAACGCGCCAAAAAATACGTCATTGTCGACAGAACCTTCGCCTGCTCCAAGGTAAATACCTAATCTGCTGCGTTCTATCCCGTCGGTGGGCGTGTCCGTTTCAATATCAATCCCCGCCTGTTTGCAGGCCTGAGCTGCTGCTCCAATAACAAAACCGGAGCCTCGGTTGCTGTCTTTGTGCAGCTCCGGATGCTTTGTATGTTTTGTAAGGTCATAATCTTTGACCTCGGCATCGAAGGTGGTAGGGAATGTCGAAGCGTCGAAAATGGTGGTTTTGGCAACCCCGCTTTTGCCTGCTAACATGCCTGCCCATACTGTCTCGACATCGTGCCCCAGAGGACAGACAATTCCCATGCCGGTTATTACAACACGCTGCTCTGTCTTTTTCTCAATCATTGGATTCTTTTTATACGTTATCCGCATTTTTTAATACTACCGCGGCGGTTTGTCCGCCGTATGTATAACTGCAGCACAATGCATAATTGATCTTCATTTCTTTTGCCTCTTTTACAATATTCAAATTGCAGCCTTCAGCTTTTCTGTCGCAATTCTTCGCAGCGGGTATCTTACCGGCTGGCATTGCACAGCCTGCCGCGATAACATCGAGCGCCCCGCTTGCAGCCCCGGTGTTACTGAGCATACTTTTGGTCGGAAAAACAGCAGTCCTGGCAACTGATTCGCCAAGAGCTGCCTCAATCGCTGTTGCCTCAGCGCTATCATCGCCGGCTTTACCTGTGCCGTGCGGGATAATCAGGTCCAAATCCTCCGGTCCAATCTGTGCGTCTGCCAATGCTTTTTCTATCGCTATTTGAGTGCCTATGCCGTCCGGCTCGAGAGATTCGTACGACGGATTAATATTGTTGCTTGCCCCGACACCAGCTACCTCAGCGTAAATTTTCGCACCTCTGTTCTCGGCGTTTTCGGCGTTTTCCAAAACAACCATCCCTGCCCCTTCGCCGAAAACCGAACCTCCTGCATCGGTATCGAAAGGCCTGCACGCGGCGGCAGGGTCATTTTCATTTTCGCTTATTGTTCTGTTAAGAAGGCATTGGCGAATCATAACTATCGGATTAACCTTTGCTTCAGCTCCACCGGCCAGAGCAATATCACTGTCACCGCGGGCGATAATTTGAGATGCTTCGCCTATCGCTAAATGTGCAGATGCTTCAGCGCATGTAATGGTGTTGCTCGGCCCCTGAATGTCGTGGATAATACCTATATGGCAGGCGAGCATGTTGGGCAGGTATTTCAACAGCCATAAAGGTGTTACAAGCTCAAGGCCGTCTTTACCCCATTTTTGAATGTCAAACTTGCCATCCGTAACGCTTGCCGCCGCCGCAGGTGACAGCTCTACCAAATCACAGCTTATAAGACCGGCCCCCAGATTAATCGCCA